>JAHEMB010000129.1:0-1551 GCA_024643915.1 Rhodothermaceae bacterium
GGTAAATACAATTTTTGTGGCACTTCGTCAAGGCGAAGCAGGCAGCGTTCCGCCAGAGTGCCTCCGCTCAGAGCGCCAGGAGGAGAGCGACGCCGAGGACGATGCTGAGGGCGCCGGAGAGGCCCATGAGCAAGCTGTAGAACGCCGGCTCCTTACGCGCGGCCAGGAACGGGAGGGCGAGGGCAAGGCTGACGAGGCCCATCCCAAGGATGGAGCCCACCCCAAAGAGGAGCGCATAGACGAGGCTCGCCGCGAGTGAAGGGAGGGTGGCGGCCACCAGCAACAACAAGGCACCGCTGCCCGCCAGTCCGTGCACCAGCCCCACCGCGTAGCCTGGCCACCCGGCGCGCCTGATCGAGAATGCATGCGGGTGCGGATGCGCGCCCACGTGGTAATGCGCAATGCCGTCGTGGCGGTGCTTGCGAAGGGCGGTGATGCGCCGGGAGGCGTCCCACACGGCCCAGCCGCCCAGCCCCAGCAGCATCAGGGCCACGGGCACCTCGAAGTAAGCGAGCAGGCTTTCGGAGACGGGCAGCCGGAAGAAACCGACGAGCAGGACACCGCCGACCAGCATCGTCGTGTGGCCGGCGCCCCAGGCCAGGCCCGTCCGTAGCGCCCGGCTCAGCTTCGGCTCCTCGTGCAGGAGGGTCGAGACGGCCAGCACGTGATCCGGCTCGAAAGCGTGTTTGAACCCGCTGAGAAAGCCGAGGGCAAAAGCAGCCGGCAACACGACGGTATCCATGGCACTCCTCTGGTTAGGCGCATCAAAGCTTAGAAAGCTCCAAAATCCAAATCCCAAAATCCAAATGGCTCTTTGGGGCTTCTTGGACTTGGAATTTAGGATTCATATGTTTCGAGTTTCGGATTTCGAGTTTCGGATTTCTAGGACACAAGGCGGGAGATGATGCGGCGCAGATGCGTTACGCGCCGAAGCTGCCCCTCGGCGTCGCGCACCTCCGCTTCTTCGGCAGGGAAAGCGACATCCTCTCGCCCGCCCAGTGCCATCGCCACCTCAACGGGGACGACGTACACGATCCCCTCTTCCGGCTCCGGCACGCCCTTGACTTCCCGCACGTATTGCACGTTGAGCGAGAAACGATGCCCCTTGGCATCCTCCACGGTGCTGTGCTCGCCCACCGCCGCCAGGCCCACATGCCGCGCGTCTGCCGGCACCTCCACGAGCGCGCCTTCGGTATCGTACAGCATCAGCGGTTGCTTCGTCAGGTTCACCAGCTTCATTTCTGCGTATGGAAGTGTGGACGTATGAACGAAGGGTCAGGCCGGCACTTCGCTCACACGCTCAGAAGCCGCCTTACGCCTTTCCTCCAGGGTCTCCAGCCAGGCCTCCAGCCCCTGTCCGCGTCGGGCCGAGGTATCGAGAATGGGGAGGCCGGGGCGTACCTGCCGGATGTTGCGGTAAGCCAGGTCGCGGTCGAACTCTACGGCCTCGGCCAGGTCGATCTTGGTGACGAGGGTGAGGTCGGCGGTATTGAAGATGGTCGGGTATTTGAGCGGCTTGTCCTCACCCTCGGTGACCGAAAAGAGTACCAC
>JAHEMB010000129.1:1561-7903 GCA_024643915.1 Rhodothermaceae bacterium
GCTCGCCCAGATCGTAAGAGGCCGGGCAGACGAGGTTGCCGACATTTTCGATAAAGAGGAAGTCGAGGCCGTCCAGGTCCCAGCCCTCCAATGCCTCATCAATCATCTGCGCTTCGAGGTGGCAGGTGGTACCGGTGGAGATCTGGCGGATGGGCGCACCGCTACGGGCCAGGCGTGTGGCGTCGTTCTCCGTCGCCAGGTCGCCGACGAGGGCGGCCACGCGGCAGCGCGGGTGGAGCAGGGCGAGCGTGCGTTCGAGAAGCGCCGTTTTCCCGGCCCCCGGTCCCGAAACGAGGTTCACCACATAGACGCCCGCCGCATCGAACCGCACCCGCAGCGTGTGGGCCAGTTCGTCGTTCTTCTTCAACACGCCGTGACGGACTTCAATGATGCGGGTGTCCATGTGGTTGCTGCGTGGTTGCAGGGTTGGTGTTCAATACGAATGGACGAATCGACGAGAGAACGAGAGGACGATGTACAGGAAGAAGTCTCGTCAGCTCATCGACTCCTCCCTCAGTGTACCTCGATGGCGGTCATCTCCAGCTCGCGGCCCCGGCGGACGTCGGGTGTGAGCGTGCCGCAGTCCGGGCAGGCGAAGGAGAACAGGTCGGCAAGTTCCTTTTCGGCGGCGCAGTGCGGGCAGAAGACGGCGACTGGCACGGCCTCCATCTCCAGCGTCGCCCCTTCGACGAGGGTGTCTGCCGCCGCCACGTCGAAGGAGAAAGCAAGGGCATCGCAGACGACGCCCGAGAGCGCCCCCACCTTCAGATACACCTTGCTCACCCGGTCCGCCCCCGCCCTCTCCGCCTCTTCGGTGGCAAGGTCGATGAGGCTGAGGGCGATGGAGAGTTCGTGCATGGGCGTGGGTTGGGTGCTCAACTACAACGTCCGCTACTTTCGCCATACAAACTATAACAAGGTGGTAACGCCTTCATAATACCTTCATTTCGCACCCGATCAGTCTTGACATTGCAGCAAGCACACGCTAAGGTGTACTGGTTCGGAGAAGGCCCGCCTGCACAGCCCGCTTCTCTCCTCTCACGCTGCCGGTCGCTGCCACCCGGAAGCGCTTTTCGCACGGTCCCAGCCGTGTTCCTTTCTTTTCCCTGCTTCCATCTGTGAGGAGGAAACGCGTATGGCTTCGCCCGACATTATTGCCAATCGACCTCCGGACGTCGAGGAGGTCCACATCGTGTGGATGACGACGGGGCTGAGTTGCGACGGTGACTCCGTTTCGATCACGGCCGCCACCCTCCCGAGCATCGAGGAGGTGGTGCTGGGGGCCATCCCCGGCCTGCCCAAAGTGCACCTGCACAACCCCGTGCTCGCCTATGAGGTCGGTGACGACTTCATGAAGTACTGGTTCGACGCCGCCGCCGGCAGGCTCGACCCGTTCGTGCTGGTACTCGAAGGCTCTTTGCCAAACGAAAACCTCAGCGGCGAGGGCTACTGGGCCGCGATGGGCAACGACCCGAAGACGGGCCAGCCCATCACCACGAACGAGTGGATCGACCGCCTGGCGCCGAAGGCCCTGGCCGTGGTGGCCTGCGGCACGTGTGCCACCTACGGCGGCATCCACGCCATGGAGGGCAACCCCACCGGCGCCATGGGCCTCGCCGATTACCTCGGCTGGGAATGGCGCTCGAAGGCCGGCTTCCCCATCATCAACGTACCCGGCTGCCCCGTACAGCCCGACAACATGATGGAGACGGTGCTCTACCTGCTCTACATGGCCGCCGGCCTCGCCCCCGTCATCCCTCTCGACGATCAACTCCGCCCCACCTGGCTCTTCGGCAAGACCGTCCACGAGGGCTGCGACCGCGCCGGCTATTACGAGCAGGGCGACTTCGCCCGCGAGTACGGCTCGCCCAAGTGCATCGTCAAGCTCGGCTGCTGGGGGCCGGTGGTCAACTGCAACGTGACCAAGCGCGGCTGGATGGACGGCATCGGCGGTTGCCCCAACGTGGGCGGCATCTGCATCGGCTGCACCATGCCCGGCTTTCCGGATAAGTTCATGCCGTTTATGGACGAGCCGCCCGGTGCCAGCTTCTCCAGCATGGCTGTGCGCACCTACGGCGCCGCCATCCGACGCCTGCGCGCCCTCACCAACACGGAGGTGAACAAAGAGCCGAAGTGGCGCCATCCCCGGCCGCAACTCACCACGGGCTACCACCCCCGGCACTACGGTTGAGTGGATTTTGGATTGTACGTCGGGGTTTTTGGACAAGACAAGTTCCCCGATCCATCATCAGCAAATCCGAAATCCGAAATCCGAAATCTGGAAACGACTATGGCAGAAGTCATCACCGCACCGAAAAAGGGCAAGTCCGACAAGCCGGGGCAGCTCATCGATATGTCGTGGGATCCGATCACGCGGATTGTCGGCAGCCTGGGCATCTATACGAAGATCGACTTCGAGAACAAAGAGGTGAAAGAGTGCTACAGCACCTCGTCGATCTTCCGGGGCTACTCCATTTTCATGCAGAACAAGGACCCCCGTGACGCCCACTTTATCACCAGCCGCATCTGTGGCATCTGCGGCGACAACCACGCCACCTGCGCCGTCTACGCGCAGAACATGGCTTTCGGCGTGCGCCCCCCCGCCCTCGCCGAGTGGATCGTCAACCTCGGCGAGGCCGCCGAGTACATGTTCGACCACAACATCTACCAGGACAACCTCGTCGGCGTCGACTTCTGCGAGAAGATGGTGCGTGAGACGAACCCGGGGGTGTGGGAGAAGGCCAAGAACACCGACGCGCCGAACGCCGACAAGCACGGCTATAAGAAGATCTCCGACATCATGACGGCGCTCAACCCGTTCGAGGGTGAGTTCTACCGGGAAACGCTCCAGGTGAGCCGCTACACACGCGAGATGTTCTGCCTGATGGAGGGCCGCCACGTCCACCCCTCCACGCTCTATCCGGGCGGCGTCGGCACCGTCCCCTCCATCCAGGTCTTCACCGATTACCTGGTGCGCCTCCAGCGCTACGTCGAGTTCATGAAGCGGTGCCTGCCGCTCCACGACGACCTGTTCGACTTCTGGTACGACGCCCTGCCGGGCTACGAAGAAGTGGGCCGGCGGCGCATCCTGCTTGGCTGCTGGGGCTCTTTCCAGGACCCCGACGTGTGCGACTACCGCTACGAGACGATGAACGAGTGGGGCAACGCCATGTACGTCACTCCCGGCGTCGTCGTCGATGGCGAGCTCGTCACCACCGACCTGGTGGACATCAACCTGAACATCCGCATCCTGCTGGGTAGCTCCTACTACGAGGACTGGGAAAACGAGAGGACGTTCGTCACGCACGACCCGCTCGGCAACCCAGTAGATAAGCGGCACCCGTGGAACCAGACGACGATTCCCAAGCCGCAGAAGCGCGACTTCAACAACAACTACACCTGGGTAATGTCGCCCCGCTGGTACGACCAGCGCACTGACGACCACCTCGCCCTCGACACCGGCGGCGGCCCCATCGCCCGGCTGTGGGCCACGGCCCTCGCCGGCAAGGTGGACTGCGGCTACCTGAAGGCCCCCGGCGACGGCACCGTGCGCTTCCACCTGCCCAAGACCGCCCTCAAGGGCCCGGTGGACTTCACATGGTCGATCCCGAAGTGGAGCAACGCCATCGAGCGCCACCGCGCTCGCACCTACTTCCAGGTCTACGCGGCGTGCACGGCGCTCTACTTTATGGAGAAAGCCCTCGGCGAGGTCTACGCGGGTCGGACCAAGACCTTCTCCGACTTCAAGGTGCCCGAAGAGGCCATCGGCTGCGGTTTCCACGAGGCGGTGCGCGGCGTGCTCTCCCACCACGTCGTCATCCGCGACGGGAAGATCGCCAACTACCACCCGTACCCGCCGACGCCCTGGAACGCCAACCCACGCGATGTCTACGGCACGCCCGGCCCCTACGAGGATGCCGTGCAGGGTACGCCGATCTTTGAAGAGAACGGCCCCGAGAACTTCAAGGGCATCGACATCATGCGGGCCGTCCGCAGCTTCGATCCCTGCCTGCCGTGCGGCGTGCACATGTTCACCGGGGAAGGCAAAAAGGTGCACGAAGTGCAGCATTCCCCCATGTTCGGCGCGGTGCATTGAGTTCGTGTGGATGGTTGACCGTGTGGACGTGTGGACGAGAGGACATACCGCGCTCGTTCATACGTCCACACGTTCTTACACCCCCCGGCGGACGCAGTGAGCCAATCAAGAGAGGCAGCGTAGTGGAGCTACAGCAGGCACAGGGTTTTGGGGAGCGGATGGGCCGGATCGAAGGACTCATCGAATCGCTCGAAGGCATCGCCGACCCGGCGGTGCAGAACGACGTGCGGGCGCTCGTGCAGGAGCTGTTGCAACTGCACACGGACAGCCTGGCGCGTCTGTGCGAATGCGCCTACGATGCCGGCGGCCAGCCCCTCATCGACGCCCTCGCGCAGGACGAGTCGGTGAGCAACCTGCTCCTCTTGCACGGGCTGCACCCCCTGCCCATCGAGGCACGCGTGATGCAGGCGCTCGACGAGGTGCGGCCCTACCTCGGCTCGCACGGCGGCAACGTGGAGCTGCTCGGCGTGTCGCCGGAAGGGGTGGTGCATCTGCGGCTCGAAGGGAGTTGTGAGGGCTGTCCGTCTTCGCAGGCCACGCTCCAGTACACCATCGAAGAGGCGGTCTACAAGGCCGCGCCGGATGCGACCTCCCTGGAGGTCGAAGGCGCCGTGCCGCCACCGCAGCGTCCCGTCCTCGACGGCTTCATCCCCATCTCGGAGGCAGCTGCGCCAAATGGCGAGTTGCCCACGAACGGCCACGAATGGCAGGTGGTGGCGGGCCTGGCGGCCCTCAGCGATGGCGCTGTACGGACCGCACGCGTCTCCGGGCAACCCGTCCTTTTCTGCCGCGTGGACGGACGCCTCTACGCCTACGCCCCCACCTGCCCGTCCTGCGAGCAGGATCTCACCGAGGCTACGCTGGACGGCACGGCGCTGACGTGCCCCTACTGCGACCATCGCTACGACGTGGTCCATGCCGGCCGCGACCTGGCCTCGCCCACCCTGCACCTGACGCCGTTCCCCCTCCTCGAAGAGAAGGGCCGGACGCGTGTGAAGGTGTTGGATGCGGTGGCGGCATGAAGGGATTGCAGATTATCGAAGGAGGAATGCAGCTTGTCGAAGGAACTGTCTAAGCATTCAACAAGAGACAGTACATTCATCCTTCGTAATTTCCTTCGGTAACCTTCGGTTTCTTGTTTTTCAATCGACATTCAAACGAAACAAGGTAACAACGATGGCGACCAACGATCCCCCGCATCCGACCCACGTGAAAGGCACCGGCAAAGGCGAAGAGCTGGCCAGGAAGAAAGGCCGCGAGCCGGGCCGCTCTCCCGGCGGCGGCGGCTACCGCGACGCCCGCGACTCAACCGGCATCAACGCCGACGCCCGGAAGCCGATCCACCCGGACAGCCCGAACCTGCCCCCGGCATAGCACCAAAGGCACTTAAGCGATTTGAGCATGGGCGTGTGAAGGGGTAGGCGTATGAACGAGCCTCACCCCTGAATCCCGTCTATACCTCCATACGTTCACACGTCCACATCTTAATCCCATGCAGCCCCGCGCTCAGCGATTCGGCAACAAGAATCCCCTGGCGAGGCTCCAGCAGTTCGCGCAGGCGAAGCCGCAGGCCCAGCCGGTGGAGGTGGAGCATTGCGAGCTGTGCAGCGTGCCCCTGGCGCTGCAGCACCGCCATCTCCTCGAAATGGAGACGCGGCAGGTGGTCTGCTCCTGCGATCCCTGTGCCCTCCGCTTCCAACTCGTTGTCGATGGGCGGTTCAAGCTGATCCCGCGTGACGCCCGCGCCCTCCCCGGCTTCCACATGACCGACGGGCAGTGGGACAGCCTCTCCCTCCCCATCGACCTCGCCTTTTTCCTGTACTCCAGCACAGCCGAAAAAATGGTGGCGTACTACCCGAGCCCGGGTGGCGTCACCGAATCGCTCCTGCCGCTCGATGCATGGGAAACCCTCGTCGCGGACAATCCCGCCCTGGGCGAGATGGAACCCGACGTCGAGGCCCTGCTGGTAAACCGGGTGAAGCAGTCGCGGCAGTATTTCCTCGCGCCTATCGACACCTGCTACCGGCTCGTCGGCCTCGTGCGGGTACACTGGCGCGGCTTCTCCGGCGGCTACACCATCTGGGACGAGATCGAGCAGTTCTTCACCCATTTAGAGAATACAGCACGCCCCATATCTTCCACCTCCCACTCCGCACCCCGCAATTCCTTCGGGAATGGCTACGCCATTTCGCATTCCGCACTCGACGATGCCTGACCTCAGTTTCCAGATCACCGGTGTTGAAGCG
>JAHEMB010000130.1 GCA_024643915.1 Rhodothermaceae bacterium
CTCGACTCGCTCGTCCACGACGAGGAGATGCTGCGCTACCTCCTCCGCCTCGTCAGCCCCGACCGCATCGCCCTCGGCTCCGACTTCCCCTTCCCCCTCGGCGAAGAAACCCCCGGCGCCCTCATCGAAACGATGGACCTGCCCGAGGCGACCAAAGCGCGGCTCCTCGGCGCCTCGGCCCTCGATTGGCTGGGGCTGAAGAAAGAGCAGTTCGTCGAAGAAGCGCTGTCTGAATAGTGCGGGCGCCCTTCCCCCTTCGTTTGAAGGGGGACCGCTCGTTCGGAACGGAGGTGGAGAACGGGCAGGTCGCGGATCCCGATGTCGTTTGTCGGGAGGAATGGTGCAGCCTTGCGCCACCTTCGGGAAAACTCGCGCCATCCCTCGAAACATCCCTCTGGAACGCGCCACATGCGTTCCGCATTCCTGTCTCCCTTCGTGGAGAAGGGAGAGGGGGCACGGTTCAAAGGTGGAGTAGGGCAATCTCAAATATCAAGCTATTATGCAAGAAACGCTTTCCACATTTGAGCCGACCCTGTCCGGCGCGCGCCGCCTTGACGCCGACGACTCGCTCGCTGGCTACCGGGATCGTTTCTTCATCCCCCAGACCCCGGGAGGCGAGGACGTCGTCTATTTCTCCGGCAACTCGCTCGGCCTTCAGCCGAAGGCGGTGCGCGGCTACGTGGAGAAAGAATTGGAGGACTGGGCAACGCTGGGCGTGGAGGGGCACTTCCTCGCGCGCCACCCCTGGATGCCATACCACGAGTTTCTAACCGAGCAGACGGCCCGCCTCGTCGGCGCCCGGCCCGTCGAGGTGGTGGTGATGAACACGCTCACGGTAAACCTGCACCTGATGCTCGTTTCGTTCTACCGCCCCACCCTGGCCCGCCACAAGATCCTCATCGAAGGCGACGCCTTTCCCTCCGACCGCTACGCCGTCGCCTCGCAACTCCGCTTCCACGGCTACGACCCGGCCGAGGCGCTCGTCGAACTAAAACCCCGCCCGGACGAAACAACGATCCGTACCGAAGATATCGAGGCGCTGTTGGAGGCGGAGGGGGAGGAGATCGCCCTCGTGATGCTAGGCGGTGTAAATTACTACACGGGGCAGGCGTTCGAGATGGGGCGTATCGCCGAGGCGGCGCGGGCGCAGGGCTGCACGGTGGGCTTCGACCTGGCCCATGCCGCCGGCAACCTCGTGCTGGCATTGCACGACTGGGGGGTGGATTTCGCCGTGTGGTGCTCGTACAAATACCTGAATGCCGGGCCCGGCAGCCTCGCCGGATGCTTCGTCCACGAGCGCCACGCCCGGCGGGCGGACCTGCCGCGCTTCGCCGGCTGGTGGGGCCACGACAAGGAGACGCGCTTCCTCATGCCGGACGCATTCCGCCCGCTCCCCGGCGCCGAGGGCTGGCAACTCAGCAACCCGCCCATCCTCCCCCTCGCCGCCCTCCGCGCCTCCCTCGATATCTTCGACGAGGTGGGCATGGCGCGCCTGCGCGAGAAGAGTGACCGCCTCACGGGCTACCTCGAATTTCTGCTCCAGGAAAAGCTCCCCGATGCCGTCGAGATCCTCACCCCCGCCGACCCGGCGCAACGCGGCGCGCAACTCTCGCTCCGCGTGCAGGGCGGCGAAGGCATCCACGCACGGCTCGTCGCCGAAGGCGTCGTCTGCGATTGGCGCGAGCCCGACGTGATCCGTGTCGCCCCCGTCCCGCTCTACAACCGCTTTGCCGACGTGTACCGCTTCGTCGAGATCCTAACGAAGGCGATTGGGAGCCGGTGAGTCGGAGAAACGAAGAGCCGGCGATTCTTTCTCATCGACTCACTGGCTCCCCGACTCGTGCTCACCTTGTCTCTCCCTTCGAACTACCGCTCCCAATGCCCAACACCGCTCCCGACCGCATCATCGTCCTCGGCGCCGGCCTGGCCGGGTCGCTCATGGCTCTCTACCTGGCGCAGCGCGGCTTCGCGGTGGACGTGTACGAGCGGCGGCCCGACATGCGGAAGTTGGAGATGAGCGCGGGGCGGTCCATCAACCTCGCCCTCTCGGCGCGCGGGCTGATGGCCCTCGACGGGGTGGGGATGAAGGCTGCGATGCAGGAGATCGCCCTACCGATGCAGGGGCGCCTGATCCATACCCACAACGGCGACACCGAGCTACAGCCCTACGGCCAGCGACCCGACGAGTACATCAACTCCATCTCGCGCGGCGACCTCAACAAGCGTCTCCTTGACGCTGCCGAACGCCATGCGAATGTGCGCCTGCACTTCGAGGTGCGCTGCACCGGCATGGACTTCCGCACCTGCACGCTCCACCTGCGCGACGAGCGGACGGGCGAGGAGCGCGACGTGGGGCCGGTGCGGGTGCTGGGCGCGGACGGCGCCGGCTCGGCCCTCCGCCAGTCGATGCTGGGCATGCCGCGCTTCAACTATGCGCAGCAGTACCTCGACCACGGCTACAAGGAACTGACCATCCCCCCCGCCCCGGACGGCACGCACCGCCTCGCCCCCGATGCGCTCCACATCTGGCCGCGCGAGACATTCATGCTCATCGCCCTGCCCAACCTCGACGGCAGCTTCACCTGCACACTCTTTATGCCGTTCGAGGGGGCACCAAGCTTCGAGGAATTGGCGTCGGAAGAGGACGTGCGGGCGTTTTTCGAAGCGCAGTTTCCCGACGCCCTCGCCCTCATGCCGGATCTTATGACGGAGTTTTTTGAGAACCCCACCGGGGCCATGGCAACGGTGCGGTGCGACCCGTGGCACATTGATGACCAGGCTCTATTAATAGGCGATGCCTCGCACGCCATCGTGCCGTTTTACGGCCAGGGCATGAACGCCGCCTTCGAGGACTGCCGCGTGCTGGATGTCTGCATCGACGCGCACTTCCCCGACTGGCAGCGGATCTTTGAGACCTTCGAGGCGGCTCGCAAGGAAAACACCGACGCCATCGCCGACCTCGCCCTGGAGAATTACATCGAGATGCGCGACAAGGTGGCCGACCCCGCTTACGTCTTACAGCGGCAGGTGGCCCTCGAACTGGAGCGGCGCTATCCCGACGCCTTCATCCCGAAGTATTCGATGGTCACGTTCCACCCCGAGATCCCCTACGCCGAGGCGCAGGCGCGCGGCGCGCGGCAGGCCCGCCTCCTACGCACCCTCACCGCCGATACCGAGACACTCAACGAGATCGACTGGGACGCCGCCGACCGTTTCATCCGCGAGGCGCAGCCCGCGACGGCTGGAGGATAGAAGGTGGAAGATGGAGAATGGCGGGAGCTCGCTCGTGCTTCTCCATCCTCCATCCAGCGAGCGTACCGAGCGGTCTATCCTGAAGCCTTCATCCGTTGCAAGCCGTACTTCACGCCGCGCCGCTCCTCCACCGTCCAGTCGGGCAACAGCTTGCTCGGGTAAACGAACGGCCCCTCGTAGGCGAGCCCGCACTTCTCCATCACCCGCCGCGAGGCTGCGTTCTCCGCCAGCGTCGTCGCCACGATTTTTTCGACGCCCCAATCGGTGAACGCCTTTTCAATGAGCGCCCGGGACCCTTCCGTCGCGTAGCCCTGCCCCCAGAAGCGCCGGTGCAGCCGGTAGCCGACCTCGATCTCGTCCGGGTCCCCCCGAAAGGGCCGCAGGTGAAACCAGCCGATGAAAGCCTTCGTGGCCCGCTCGTGCGCCGCCCAGAAGCCGAAATGTTCATACTCGTCGTGGTAAGCAAGCCAGCGCGGCAGTACCTTCTCTTCAATTTCGGCCAGGGATTGCGGCACGCCCTTCGAGATGTAGCGCATCACCTCCGGGTCGCTATGAAGGGCGTTGAGCAGGGGCGCGTCGGCCTCGGTGAAGCGGCGGAAGAGCAGGCGCGGTGTTTCGAGGACCAGCTTTCCTTGATCATCCATCGGATAAGGGTATGCGAAATTGGAGGATTACTTTCGTGGCCCTGCGGTTCGAGCGCAGCCTGCTCTCGGCCCAAAGCCTCCATCGAGAACGAGACAATCCCTCTTCGTCAATAATATAACCCAGCTTGTGACCTTGACCTCCTTGCATGCATGGAGACGATGGGTGATGGAAGACAAGAAGCAGCCTCCCGCATCGTCCATCGTCTCTCGTCCACCGTCCACATGTGTTGCCTTTCCTTCAAGATGCCACGTGCTGTCCACGGCGCTACTTCTGCCGTAGAATCCGCGCGTAGGACCAGCCCAGCAGGCCGAGCACAAAGGCCCAGCTCAGGGTCATAAAGAGGATTGCGCCCGTCGTCATGCCGCCACCTCCGCCGCCGTTTCCTCGTCGAAGTCCACGAAGCCGCTTCGGTCAGCGTAGCCGTTGCGTTTCCAGGCGAGGTGGATGAGCCAGAGGAAGACGAGGAGCATGAGGACGAGCAGGCCGCGCGAGAGCAGGATGTAAGGCACCGCCTCGGGCGCCACCGCACCGCCGCCTGCCGCCACTTCCAGGCGCAGGATCGGGAGGGCGTCCGTCACGCCCCACCACACGAGGATGACGATGAGATAGAGCGGCGTCACCACCGTCATCACCGTCTTGAAGAAGGCCGGGATGCGCACGTCCGCCCCTTCGTGGAGCGAGGCCCACGCCCGCGACGGCCCAAGCACCCACATGAACAGAATCACCTCCACCACGGCGAAAAGTACGAGGCCGAAAGTGCCCATCCAGTAATCCCACTCGTCGAGGAAGCCGTATTCGAGCCAGAGGACGTGGAGCAGCCCCAGGCCGAACGCCACACCGCCTAGGGTCCATGCTACACGCTCCCGCTGCATCCCGAACTCCTCCCGGAAGAACGCGAGAATGGGCGTAGCCATCGCCACCGACGAGGTAATGCCGGCGAAGAAAAGCAGCCCAAACCACATAAATCCCAGCAGGCCGCCGAACGGCATCTGCTGGAAAATGACGGGCATCGTGGCGAAGCCCAGGTTGAACGACCCCGACTGTGCGACGGCAACGGCCCCGCTCACCCCGAAAAACACCACCGCCGCCGGGATGGCGATGGTGCCACCCAGCACCACTTCCACGGCTTCGTTGGTCGAGGCCGTGGCGAGGCCGGAGAGGACGATGTCGTCCTTGCGCGAGAGGTACGAGGCGTAGGCTTGCAGCGTCCCCATCCCCACCGAGAGCGTGAAGAAGATCTGCCCGGCGGCGGCCAGCCACACGTTCGCATCGCCCAGGCGGCTCAAGTCAGGCTCGTAGATGTACTGGAGGCCGGTGGCCGCCGTCTCGCCCCCCGGCCCCGCCGGCAACGTCGCCACGACGACGGCCAGCACGATGGCGAAGAGGAACAGCACCGGCATCCCTACCTTCGCCAGCCGCTCGATGCCCCCCGAGATGCCTTTCGAGACAACATAGACGTTGACGAAGAGTGTGAGCGCGAAGAAGAGGAAAGGCGTCCAGGCACCGTGGACGTGCTCCGCCCCGAAGCCCTGGAACGATTGCAGGTAGCTCACCATCTCGGCCTGCGTGGCCCGGCCCCAGTAATCGTGCGTGACCGAGAAAAAGGTGTAGGCCAGCGTCCAGCTTTCGATGTAGGTGTAGTAGATGAAGACCGCCAGGGGAATCACCAGCCCGATCACGCCAAGGTATTTCGCCGCCGGGTGATGCCAGAGCGCGGCGAACATGCCGGGCACGTGGCCCTTGCGGAAGCGCCCGGCATGCCGCCCCACCCCCCACTCGATCCACATCAGGGGAATGCCGATGAGCAGCAGGGCCACGAAGTAGGCGACCATGAACGAGCCGCCGCCGCCCAGCACGGCCTGCCGGGGAAAACGCAGGAAGTTACCCAACCCCACCGCGTTGCCGGCCATCGCCAGGATCAACCCGATGCGACTCCCCCACACTTCGCGCGAGGAATGCTCAGACGTGCTCAAAGACGTATTCCAATAACGTCGGGGGGGCCCATGATGGGTGGAGCGGTCTACTCCCGCTCGAAAGTGAACGAGGTAAACGTGCCGTCGTTGAGGGACACCGTGATCCGGTTACCTTCCACGGTTCCGAAGTACGTGACGAAGTCGGCCCCGGAGGTCTCGGTGAACTCAACCGTCCTCCCTTCAACCGAGTACAGGCCGCTTCTCACAACACCCGCCCCATTGTATATCCAATCCGCCTCGTAGACGGGAATCGTCTGATCGATGCGGAGCCTGAGGTTGCCTGCGGTGACGCCTCCGTTGGGCAGGGCTGCCCCGCCGTATTGCATGAGCGTGTAGCGCCCGGCGACGGAGGCCGCGTCCGGCTCCTCGGCGCCGCTGTCACAGGCAATGATGAGGGTAAACGAGAGCAGCGCCAGGCCAAAAAGATGTGTCTTCATCAGGATAGCAAGGTGTGAAAGGTACCCAAGATCACGCTTCACACCCCCGCCCGCATGAAAGGCAGATTAAACGCAGACGCCGGTGTGATTACTTTTTCTTTGCCCCGCTGCGTGGAGACTTTTCGCGAGATGCGAAAGTAGCAGCGGCGTGGGTCCGGCGGCCTCGCCGGGTGCTTTCACTTCTCGCTCCCGAACGGGAGTTCAGCCATGTTGGGAAACGTAAGTATGGGCGAGTTGCTCGTCATCTTCCTCGTGGTGCTGCTCGTCTTCGGCGCCAAGCGCATCCCCGAGATCGCACGGGGGCTGGGCACGGCCCTCGCCGAGTTCCGCGCCGCCACGCGGGAGATCAGCCGCGAAATCTCCACCGAAGCGACGCGCCCGACCGTCATACCCAAACCGCCCATCGCCTCGGGGCAGCCCGTCCCTTTCGAAACGCCACCAGTGCAGGCCCCCCCGTCTTCGACGGCCTAACACCCAGCCTCATCAGGGCATACGCTGCACGCTTAGCGTGCGATAATCACGGTTTCATAGGCGACGCGGCCCAGCCCCTCGAACCGCACCAGATAGACGCCGGAAGCCAGCCCTGCGGGCGCCCACGCTACTTGGTGCGCGCCTGCCCCGAACGCACCCTCGGCCACCACGGCCACCTGCCGCCCCATCACGTCGAACAGCCGGAGCGAAGCCTGGCCCGCCTGAGGAAGGGAGAAGGCGAAGGTAGTGGCGGCCCCGACCGGGTTGGGGTAGTTTCCCTCGAAGCGCACCGGCGCCGGAAGGGGTTCGGTCGGCTCAGTGGAAACGGGAAGGGCGAGGGCACTGCGGAAGGTGCCCAGGCCATCCGTCCCGACGACGAGGTAGCCGTCCGCGTCCTGCACCATCGCCGTGACGGCCACTTCCGGCAGGCCCTCACCGTATCGCGTCCAGGTCTGCGCATCCTCCGAAAGCCACACCTCGCCGCTGATCGTCCCGGCAAACAGACGGCCCTGCGGATCGATGTAAAGCGTACTCGTGGGCGGCGCATTGGGGAGGTCTTCCCACGACGCCCCGTCATCGCACGAACGCGACAGGATGCGATCTTGGCGAACCCCGTAAAGGCACCCGTCTGGCGCCTCGGTGAGCTGCTGAATTTCCGCCTCAACCACACGCGTCCAAGTAAGCCCACCATCGAGAGAGCGAAAAAGGCCGGCCACGAAGAAGCGGTCGATCCCGCTGCAGTAAACCGTGTTGTCTATCCCTGCGGTCAACGCCCCGCATCCGAAGGGGTCGGCGATTTCTGCCCAAACCTGCCCCCCGTCTTCCGAGCGGATCAGGCCATGCGCGTTCGGCACGGCGTTCCGAGCAACGATGGCGCCTTCGGACGTGACGGTGAGCGCGGCAACGGGGACCGGGCTGTGCCCATTGCCCCCCCAATACGCTGCATGGGTATACAGGACATCCCAACCCTGGCCGTCGGTGCGCTCGCCCAGGCCGCCGCCCGCGATGCCGCCCACGCCCTGCTGCGGCGGATCGATCACCGCGCCGAAGCCGAGATACAGGCGACCGTCCGGCCCCTCGCTCATGGCATGGACGGTCAGGGTGGGGTGCAGGTCCTCCGGAG
>JAHEMB010000131.1 GCA_024643915.1 Rhodothermaceae bacterium
TGTTGCGGCGTCAGGGCTTTGTAGCGTCTCATGCGTACGTCTCGTGGTTGGAGGGAGGAGGGCAGCCTACGGGACCGGCAGGATGGGGCCGGCGTTCCGTTTGCAGTGATAGTCCGGGCGGGGTTGGAAGCCGCTGAACGGCGCCTCGGGCGGATTCAGGACACTGTTGTAGACGAAGTACAGGTTGATTCGGTCCTGCCTGGACGTGTTGCTTTCTGAACTGTGGGCGAGGTTGCAGTCGAAGAAAGCCACGGTCCCCGGGGGGCCCTCCAAGCGGGTGACCCCGCCTTGCTGGCGCAGGCGCCGCGCCGTGGCTGCGTCGAGGAATTCGGGGGTCTGCCGGGGCAGGGAAAAGTAGGTCCGGTGCGATCCTGGGATGCACAGCAACGGGCCGTTGAACGCCGTGTTTGCCGTCAGGCAGACCAGGCAGGTGAGCATGCGCATACGGGGCAGGCCGTCGTGGACGTGCCACGTCTCAAAGTCTGAGTGCCAGTTGAAGGCCCCCCCGTACCGGGTGCGTTTTACGTTCAGGCGCGATTGATACAGATAGACCTGGCTGCCCAGGAGTTGCTCGGCGATCCGAATAATCTCGGGCGCGCGGGCGGCGGCCAGGAAGAGGGGACTGAACCCGGTCACGTCGAAAAGCGAGCGAATAACGTTACTGTCGGCTTCACGCTTGCAAGCAGGGTGTTGCCTCAGGGCCGGGGCACGGAGCAGCGGCGCCACCTCTTCATGCAGCGTGGCAAGCTGCTCCGGAGGAAGCAGGGTATCCACGAGCAAGAAGCCGTCACGTTCATAGCGTTCCACCTCCCTGACATCGAGCGGCCCGCCGGCTGAGGCATCCGCATCGCAGTAGACGACGGGGTCGAGCCGGGGCATTAGCGCCGTCCGGCTGGTCTGGCGTGAAGGATAGCGATCCTCGGCATAGGGCGTAGCAAGCTTGGTGGCGCCGTGGGGCATGAGGTTCTCGGCTGCGGGCCAGCATGCAGGGGCAGGCAGGGCCAGGTCAGGTGTATTCTGCTTGCGTGTTCATCCAACTGCCATTCCACAGCCTCATCTGCCAGTCCGGGTGCTGGGTCTGCCAGGTCTCGCCCCATCGCGTGTGCTCGTCGGGGAGGGGCGTCCCCCCCAGCCAGATGCGGTGGAAAACTTTCGGGATCTGATGCTTGACAGACATACCGGGGCGGTTTCCTGGAGAAAGCTCAGGGGAGGGTTGCGTTGGTCGAAACCAGCGGGGCGGGCCAGGCCACGTCCAGCCGCTCGGACCAGGGCGCCAGGGTCGCCACCGTGGCGGGGTGTAGCGGGATCCCGCGCGCGAGGTGTTCGGCACGGCGTGCAAGGGCCTGCTGGCCCGGCAGCCGCACCCCTGGGCCACCCGGAACCGGCGCCGAGGCGCGGCAGGCGTCGGCAAGCCAGCCGGTTTCCTGCATGAACTGGTCGCGCCCCCCGAAGGCATCGGGGTCGATCAGCAGCAGAAACATACCCTGCCGCCGGCGGCCGGCGGCGGCGGCGCGGTCCTGCCCGCCGAGCGCGTGGGTCAGGGCCTGTACCATCAGGGCCAGCCCGTAGCCCTTGTAGCCCAGGTCCGCCCCGCCCAGGGGCAGGATCGTCCCGTGGGGTGCCGCGAATAGGGCAGCGGGGTCGTCGGTGGGATGGCCCTGGGCATCAAGGAGCCAGGGTCCAGGTAGGCGCTCGCCGTCCTGATGGAGCCGGCGGCATCGGTTGTGCGACGTGCTCGCCGTGCTCACGTCAATCAGGATCGGCGCTGCCTCGGTGGGGATGCCCATGGCGAGGGGACTGGTGCCGAATACGCCGTCGATCCCGCCGAAGGGCGCCACCGTCTGGGCTACGTGGCTGGAGCAGGCTAGCTGAATCAGCACGTTTCGCTCTGTGGCCCGCCGCAGGTAGGCCGAGAGGCAGCCGAAATGATAGCCGTTGCGGATCACGGCGATGAATACCCCCGTCTGGGCCAGCCGGGCCAGCCCCAGGTCGATGGCCTGCACCAGGAGGGAGGCGCCGGGCAGGCCCCGGCCCTCCCACACGACCCGCGCGCCTGCATCGACTATGGTGTCGGGGGCGCCGTGCTGTGTTATGGCGCCGTGCTCAAGATCTGCCAGCCATCGCGGCAACTGGAAGAGGCCGTGGCTGGCGTGGCCCAGCAGGTCCGCCTCTACCAGGATATCTGCCGCGTGCCACGCGTGCGGGGAGACGAGGCCCGATCTTTCCAGCAACGCTGCCCCATAGCCCACCAGATCCGGTGCGGCGTAGCGCATGGGCGTTGCTGCTGCGTTCGGCATCGCATCTAGGAAGGCTGGTGGACAGCGGCGGGCTGTTCGACGGGCACGACGGACCGGAGGGCCGACGCCGGCAGGTCTTTCCCCGTGAGCAGATGAAACTGGCGGCGTACCGAGGCTGCGAGGATCTCCCGCCCCGTGACGGCTTCCCGGCCTTTGGCACGCACCTGCTCAACCAGCGCCGTCTGCGACGCGGCACGGTAGACCAAGTCTACCACGGCCGCCCCTTCGCGTAGGCCGTCGAGGGGAAAGAGGACTTCGCCGTCGCGCTTACCCACCGGGGTGGCATGCACGATGAGGTCGAAGTCGTCTACGGCGAAGGTTGTCAGCGGGAGGAAGGGGAGGCCCAGCAGGGCGGCGGCCCACTGCCCCCGGTCCAGGCTCCGGTTGACGAGCGTGACGTGGGCGCCCGCGCTGGCCAGGGCGACGGCCGCGGGCCGCCCGGCTCCGCCGCAACCGACGACGGCGGCGCGCCGCCCTGCCACCGGGATCTGATGGGCGCGGATCGGCTCCATCAGGCTGCTTGCCCCATCCGTGTGGGTATGCCACTGCCCGTTGCGCCGGACGATGTTGTTGGCGGCCTGTGTGGACCACGAAAGGTCGGAGCTGGTAGCGCGGCCCGCCGCCCGCACCACCGCCTGCTTGTGCGGCGATACCACCGTGAGGCCCGGTAGGTCCAGGCCGAGCCGGTCCTGAAAGTGCCCGGCAAAAGCAGGGAGCCAGGACAGGTCTTCGGAGGTGGTCTTGAAGGGCAGATAGCGGGCTTTCAGGCCGAGCACCCGGTATCCCTCGTTGTGCAGCAAGGGAGCCAGCGAGTGCAGCACCGACGTCCCCGCGATGCCGAAGACGGTGGTCACGGGCTGTAGCTCAGGCAGGCCGTAGTGGGTGTGTAACTGGCTGACGCACAGGGCGCCGGGATCGTGCGGCGATGGGTCGTTCGAGGGGGTGCCAAAGACGAAGGGGCTGCCCAGGTAGGCTGCCAGCACGCGCGTCCAGGCGCCGGCTTCACCTTCGGCATACGCCACGAGGTCAGTGCGGTTGAGGCGGCGCAGCAGCGCCAGGGGCGCTAGGCCGTCGGTGGGATGCAGGGCGTGCGGCACGATCTTGTAGCACGCCGCAGGGACCGCTGCCATGCCGGCCCACCGTTGTTCGAGGGCTGTTGCCGAAGCGGCCGCGCCGTACCAGGCCAGCATCCGCTGCTCCGGCGGCACGGCGGCCAGCACGGCGGGGCGGAGATCTCGCAGCACGTCGAGTTCGACGAGGTCGTAGGTTTTGGCGGCACGGACGAGGCGGGCCGTGCGCGTCGCGTCATCTTCGTCGCCAGGGCAACCGGGGGTGCTGCGCAGGCTGTAGAGGCAGGGCCGCCGGGCGCGGCGCTGGAGCCGTGCGCAGGCGGCGTCACCCAGCAGGTCGGCGCGTAGCGCTATCCAGCCGGCCGCCTCCGGGAAAGGAGCGCCGGGCGGCAGCGTCGGCGTCAGGAACGTGGCAACCACCTGGCATCTACGCATAGCGGGTACGTCAGTCATGGGAGATGGTGGTGGGACCGGGTGGGGGCGCCCTGCTCGGCAGGGGAGGGTGCGCGCGCAGCCTTGCCGGAGGCGGCGAGCATCTCGGACAGCATCTTCTCGACTTCGGCGGGCGCGGTGAAGCCGTGCACCCGCGTCCAGGTGCCGGCGACTTCGTCACCGAGGAGCAGGAAGGGGGAGTGGTCGGCCCTGTCGGCCGTGTAGACGCCGAGCGCCTTGAGCACACGGTCTACGCCTTGCTTCGGTCCGGTCAGCAGCGTCCACCCGGGCTGGGCCTTGAACTGCTCGCTCCAGGCTTTGAGCCGTTCCGGCGTGTCGGTGACCGGGTCGGTGCTGATGGAGAGGAGCAGGACATCGTCGCCGAGGTGGTCGCCCAGCAGCTTTTGCAGCCGTCCGAAGTTGGCGCCCATGGGCGGGCAGATGGTGGTGCACGTCGTGAAGATGAAGTTGAGGGCGACCACCTTGCCCCGCACGAGGTCGCTGTAGAAGTTTACCGGCTGGCCGTGCTGATCGAGGAGGGATACGTCGGGAAGCGAGATCTCGCTGGGCAGCACCGTCGTCTCCGGGGCGTCCCCGGCGTCCGCATGGTGGCCGGCAGGATGCTGCGCCCGGCAGGGCAGGGCGAGGCCGCCGGCCACGAGGGCGGCCAGCAATACCTGTTTGTAAAGCCGAAGGGCCATCATCCTGCTCCTCTTCGAAAGTGTGGGGGCGGGGTGGGAGAGATCACGCGGGCGCCGTCCGGCGTCATTGCCCCGGCTCCTGCGGCGCCGTCGCACGCAAAATGGAATAATGAGGATTTCTGAAAGGGACCTTGAGCGCGCCGCTAGATAGGTAGGCATAATAGACGCCCGGCTGGGGCAGGACGAAGTCCGCCGTGTAAATCCCGTTGCCATCGTGCCGGGCCTGCTGGCGCCGGTGCCAGATGCCGGGGGCCAGCGAGACGAGGATCTGCACGTCCTGCACGTCGGTCAGGGGGGCGCGGGTACCCCTGTCGGTCAACTGGAAGCGTAGCTGCGCCGAAGCGCCGGCAGGCACGAGGCGTTGTTGCGTCAGGGGGGTAATGGCTACCGCGTGCTCACCGTTTGCCGCCTCCAGGGTGGGGTCGGGCGCCACCTGGATGCCGAAGCAGTGGATGATGCGCGGGGCATCCATGAAGAAGACCACGTCGTAGGGGCCGGGGCGTCTGAGCCGGGCGACCGTCTCGTAGACACCAGGAGCGGTACGCTGACGCAGGCTGCGGTCCACCACCTGCACGGCGCGCGGCTCGCGGCCGTAGTTGGTGAACTGGCCCATCGGCCCGGCCATGCCCTCCTTATAGAAGTAGACGGATTGGTCGGCTGCGTTGGCGACGAGCACGGCGTTGGCGCCCGGCGCCTGCACCAGGAGGTCGGCGGTGACGGGGCGGGTGGCGCGGCCCGGCGGGTGCTGGCCGCCGGGGAAGTCCACCACCGGCACCGGCGCATCCTTGACCCCTACCTCGTCGAGGGGGATCATGTAGACGGTTTCGTTGCCGCGATGCAGCACGTAGGCCAGCTCGTCGGAGAAGCCGAGTTGGACGGGCTCGTCCAGCATATCGCCTGTTTGAACCAGGCGGTTGGTTGCGGCATCCAGGATGTGGAGCAGATCCTCTTGCGGGTTCACCACGAAGCCGAGCCGTCCGCCGGGGGCAAATCGCAGGGCGCCCAGCCCCGGCTCGGCCTGTATCCGCGTGATGATCTCGTGCCGGTAGGCGTCGAACACCACGATGGAGCCGTCCTCTGCGTCGGCCACGTAGACGGTGCCGCCTATTGGGGAATAGGCCAGGGAGGTGGGGCGCGGTCCGGTATGTAGGTCCTTGATCTTGCGGAGCGTGCGCACATCGATGACGGAGACGGTGCCCGCGTCGGCGTTGGTGACAAAGGCGTAGCGGTTGTCGTGGGTGAAGGCCAGTTCGTGGTGGCCGCGGCCCGTGGGGATGTGGGCCGCCACGGCGAGCGTCTTCGTGGCGAGGACCGTCACGCCCGCGCCCTCCGGGGCATCGGCGTCGTTCCCCACCCACAGGTAATGTTCGTCCGGCTGTAACGCCACCCGGACGGGCCGCGGGCCAACCGCCACGTTAGCGTAGACCTGCCAGGTGGCCGTCTCGACGACTGCTACCGCCTCCGAATCCGGGAGGGATACGAAAAGCAGGCCCTGGTCGGCGGTGAGGGCCCAGTCTTCGCCGGGGCTTTGCAGGGGCACCATGGCCAGTAACTTGGTACCGCCGAAACCGAAGAGCGGATCGACGACGGTGATCGTGGCGTCGTCGTTGAGGGCCAGCACGTAATAAACGTTCAGGTCGAGCTCGGCGGCGGAGTAGAAGCTTCCGCCGAGAAACGTCTTGGTCTTTTTGCGGCACGTGTCGTCGTCGCGCGCCTCGCCGTCTGGGATGAGGTCCATCCAGGCGGCGGGATAGACGCGGGTGGCGGGGGTCTCGTTAGCAGTGTCGGCAATCTTGAAGCGAAAGATCACATCGTCACCCTGGCGTAGCGGGCCGGGCAGGCGGCGGGTGGGGTAGGCTGGCTCCATCGTGAGGGTGACGGCGATGCCATCCTGCACGAGGCTGTGCCGGATCACAGCGGCTTCCTCAGCTCCGGCAAAGGCTTCCGGCTCGACGAGGATCTTGCCCTTTTGCTGGGCCTGGGCGGGGCTGGTCGCGAGGGCTTGCAGCGCCAGGAGGCCGCCCAGCACGAACGGAAGTATTGCCCACTGAACCCGCCTGCTCGTCATCATACAGCGCATAACACTACGAAAAAGGTAGGGGTAAACGGGGCCCGGCCTCGCGTCCTCGGGCGCCGGATCCAAGCCCGGGCCGCCCGCGCGCGAGGCCGGGCAAGAGCTACTACAGGGCGTCATTTCCCGCCTGCACTGGTAGGCATGGTCTGGGGCAGAGGCGGCGGTACCGCGCCCAGCGCTACCTCGTCCTTGCCCCCTCCCGACGACTCGACGTGGATGATCGTCCCCGGTGAGACCAAGATGCCCTCAGAGGATGTCCAGGTCCACGATCCATCCGTCGGATTGACGGTCGTCGTGCCGACTATTGAGGGTTGCCCATCTGGGGAAAGCAAGGAAACCGTGACCTGATCGGCGAAAGCGCCGGTTTGCGGCACGACTGTGTTGGCCCCGCTGACGCTGAAGGGGGCGGCCGTCGCCAGGTTGGCCCCGACCTTGTTGATGACCACGGCATCCATGCCCGGCTCGCTCACGCGCATCACGCCCCAGGCGCCAAACGGCCCTCCACGCGGAAAGAAGAGCGCGTAGAGATAGTCGCCGGTAACCCCGAAGGCGCCGCCGGCATGCTCGAGTACCAGCGTATAGGCTTCATCTGCAATCAACTGCACGCCGCCGAGGTAATTCGAACGCGGGTTGGCGCCAATCACGGTCGAGGCGGCCTCGTAGGGTTCCTCCTCCCAGCCGTGCCCGTGGATGTAGAAGACCCGGCTGTTCTGGCTCTTGTCGCCGGGCGAGAGCAGGCGGAAGCGCACCGGCATCCCGGCGTCGGCGGCGAAGACCGGTGTTTGCGGATCGGCCTGGACCAGCGTGTTCGACCATTTCTGAGAGAAATTGCCGCCGGGGGGAGAACCGCTCCCGGTACTGAGCGAACTGCTGGGGTAGCGCATACCATACGGTTCGCTCCGGTAGTTGAAGGCGCTCACGCCGATGGCCAGGTCGTTCTGCAACAGCGCCACGAACTCGCGGAAGGCGGGCTTCCCCCAATCGGTGGTGTCCGGCCAGATGGTCGCTGCGGCGTAGCTGTGCGCGTCGGTTTGCCACCTCGCCCTTTCCGGCTCGATGATCAGCGCGCCCACCAACCCGTAGGTGTGCTGGAGCAGCGGGTCGGAGGGCAGCAGGTTGACCGTGCCGAACTCGACCGGCGTGCCCTTGATGTTGCCGTTCGCGTCGATGGTCAGGTTGCCTGCGTACCAGGTTTGTGCCCCGGTCTGCGTGGGCGCGACCGTCTGAAGCGGGTTGAAGCCGACGTTGGTCCCGTCGTTCTGCGTGACGTCGTAGGCGACGAGTTGCGCGTGCAGCCCGACGTTGGAGGAGACCAGCATGGAATC
>JAHEMB010000132.1 GCA_024643915.1 Rhodothermaceae bacterium
CACGTCCTCGATGCCGCCGTGATGGTGGAGGACCCGGCCCATGCCCGCGCCGTCCGCGAGGAGTTCGAGCAGCTTCAGCATGAAGCCGACGAGATCCATCTTGATGAATGGGCGCAGCGCGGTTTCTTCTCCCGCCTCAAACAGCGCCTCTGCTACTGGCTGGCGAAACTGCTTTGATTGAATCGACGAAACAAGGAAACGAAGAAACGAAGATGGGATTGAGTAAAAGCACTCGTCGATTCTACGTCTCGTCGTCTCATCGTTTCCTCCTCACCCCAGCCCCACGCGCTCGAAGAGCAGATCGACGTGGCGGAGGTGGTAGCGCGGATCGAAGGCGTCGTCGAGGTCTTCGGGAGAGAGGTACTCTGTGATTTCGGGCGCTTCCGAGACGATCTCGCGGAACGCGCGCTGCTCCTGCCACGCCTGCATGGCGCGCGGCTGCACACGGTCGTAGGCTTCCTCCCTGCTGAGGCCCCTATCGATCAGCTTGAGCAAGAGGCGCTGGCTGTTGTAGAGGCCGAACGTCCGCTCCATGTTGCGCCGCATCGCCTCAGGGTAGACCACCAGGTTCTCGATGATGCGGGTGAAGCGGGCGAGGGCGTAGTGCAGGATGGTCGTGGCGTCGGGCAGGATGACGCGCTCAACGGACGAGTGGGAGATGTCGCGCTCGTGCCAAAGGGCCACGTTTTCGTAGGCGGGCACGAGGTAGCCGCGCAGCAGCCGCGCGCAGCCCGTGATGTTTTCCGATCCGATGGGATTGCGTTTGTGGGGCATCGCCGAGGAGCCTTTCTGCCCCTTCCCGAAGGCCTCCTCCACCTCGCGCACCTCGCTCCGCTGGAGGTGCCGGATCTCCACCGCCATCTTCTCCAGTGTGGCGCCGATGAGGGCAAGCACGCCGAGGTAGTGGGCGTGGCGGTCGCGCTGGAGGACCTGCGTGGAGATGGGCGCCGGGCGCAGCCCCAGCCGCTCGCACGTGAGGCGCTCCACCTCAGGCGGAATGTGGGCGAAGGTGCCGACCGCGCCGGAGAGCTTGCCCACCTCCACTTCGTCGGCGGCCCGCTCGAACCGCTCCAGGTTGCGGCCCAGTTCGGCGTAGTAGAGGGCCAGCTTCAGGCCGAAGGTCGTCGGCTCGGCGTGGACGCCGTGGGTGCGGCCCATCATCAAGGTGTGGCGGTGCGCCCGTGCCTTCTGGGCCACCACGTCGCGCAGCTGACGGAGGGCGTCGCGCAGCAAGACGTTGGCTTTCTTGAGGCGAACCGACCATGCCGTATCGACCACGTCTGACGAGGTGAGGCCGTAGTGCACCCACTTTTTTTCGTCGCCCAGGCTTTCGCTCACGGCCCGCGTGAAGGCCACCACGTCGTGCCGCGTCTGCTGCTCGATCTCGTGGATGCGCGAGACGTCGAAGCGGGCATCAGCGTAGAGCTTCTCGACGTCGGCCTCGGGAATGGCGCCTACCTGCGACCACGCCCAGCAGGCAGCCAACTCGACGTCCAGCCATGCCTGAAACTGCTGCGTCTCGCTCCACAGCTCGGCCATCTCGGGCCGCGTGTACCGGTCAATCATGGGAGGTAAAAGGTCGGATCAGGAAGAAAGAGATTGGTGGCGGACCGCGCCTTTCCAACTTACACATCCGAACCCAGACGTTCGACCGGCGAAATGCGAAATGACGAAGTCATTACCGAAGGAATTGCTGCGGAAGCGCGAGGCGATGCAGCTCTCAGTTGAGCGAAGCAGCGGCGTCGGTCCAGGCTTGCAGGCTGCGCTCGACGAGCAGCACCTCGGCCGGCTTCACAGCCTCGTCCACCTGCTCCCGGTCCAGACAGAAGGCGGTGGCCGTGTATTCGAGGATCTTTTCGAGGAGGACGGAAGCCTGCTCGTCGTTGCCGCTATAAAGGGCGGCGGCCAGGCGGAGGACGTAGAGCATCACATCAGGCCCGTAGCCCATCGCCCAGAAGAGACGCTTCGCCCGCTCCTCGTACTCCTCTGGGTTGTCATACCCCTCCGGCACCCCGGACAGTTCGAACGCAGCCAGCACATTGCCGTGTTCGTCCACTATCTGCCCGCCGTCAAACTTCCATTGATTGGGCAACTGCTCGTTGATCTGTAGAAGAAGCTCCCTCGTCGGCGGGGCCACCCGCTCCCGTTCTTTCTTCCTGGACATCCACCCTCCGGCTGTATAGTGAAAAGTGACTTCGCCGCAGCGGCACCCCGGCCCCCACGACCCAGCCCGAAGGTACTCACATTCCTTCACAAATGTTATGGAAAAGTAACGTCGCTACCGAACAAAAAAGCGAGCGCCGAGGATCATGCCCCGGCGCAAACCGACACTCGGCAAATTGACTCTTTATCCCTGCCGGCGGGCGGTGCGTTGCTGGCGTTCCACCCGCTTTAATTCACGCTCCACTTCGCGCAGCACCCGTTCGATCTCGCGCACGTCGAGGTCAACGTCCTGCTCCATGGCCTCCTCAACCACGTCGTCGATGAGGTCGGTGATTTCTTCGATGTCGAAGCCGGGGCGGTAGCCGAGCGCTTCGAGGTGCTTAAGCGTAGAAACGGACTTCAGCGCTTCCTGCATCGCCTCTCCCTGCGCAGCGTGCAGGCGCGAAACAGCCTCCAGTTCACGCTCGATGCGCACCTTTTCGGCCTGCATCTCTCGGGCCAGGTGCTTCTTTTTGACGATCAGCTTGTGCTTTTCAAGGCGCTTCATTTCCTGGTCGAGTTGCGCCATCTCGCCGTGCAATTCCGCCATCAGCGTGGCATCCACGGTGAGCTTCAATTCGCCGCTTTCATCGCAACCGTACTGGAGATTCTCCGCCATCTTCTTCTGCCGCGCCGCCTCTTTGCGCGTCACCTTATGGACTTCCTTGTTGAAGGCCAGCACGGCGGCAAGGCGCTCGCCCAGGGCCTCGAAGGCTTCCGGGGCAGGGGCCGGCACAGCGGTGGCCGTCCCTTCGGATCTCACCGGAGGCTGCGGCGCTTCGCGGGGCGCCGGCGGCGCGGGCCATGCCTCAGCCTCTGGCGGATCGGGCAGCGGCGGCGCTTCGGCCAGGCTCCACTCCAGCACCTTATCTGCCTCCTCCGGCGTCAGTTGCTCGCCGCTGTTGCGCAGGTTCAGCACGTTGGCCGCCATCGACTCGACCTGGCCGGGATCCACCTCGCGGGCGAGCACGCGCTGCTTGAACGCATCGAACCGCGCGGCAAGGGCCTCCTTGTGCGCCTCCTCATCGACGAGGGCGATGAGTTGCTCGCCGAGGGCGTCGAGGGTGGTGGCGAGCACGTCGTCTTTGTGCTCGTAGAAAAACAGGTAGCCGGCCATGCCTACCACGATGAGGGCGATGACCAGGCCGTACTCGCGAAGAAGCTCACGCATGACGCTGGGTGATGACTTGAACAGACGAGGCCGGGGGCAGCCGACCTCAGGGGCGATCCATCCCGGTTGCCTACGGCGCGACCACACTATAGATACACGCGCAGCCACTTTTATGTGCACCGCACACCGCACCGTTTCCTGGCTACCAGTCCCCTTCGGGATGGTTTCTGAATGGCCCGCGAATTGCCCTGCTTGAAAACGCCGCCGCCGGGGCCTACCCCATGAGAGGGAGGTCGAGGGTGCCCCGCTCCATGAGCGTGTCGTGTGCCCGGCACGGCGAAGTGACGATGGTAAACACTACACCCTGGCCGGCGATCCGAAGGACTCGATCCCGGTGACCGGATATACGTCGGAGGGACCGTCGCGGAAATATCGACGTGTAGGCCAGGCACCACGCTCAAGGTCCACACCATCCATGGAGCGAACTGAGGCGCCTGCCTTTCCGACGGCCCTGCAATAGTCAAAGCCCCGCGCTGCCGGTTAGACGCCGCAGGGCGGGGCTTTCCCTAACTGAAGAAGTGGGGCGTCTACCAGCGCTTCTGCTGGCGGGGGCGCTCCTCGCGGGGGCGCGCCTCGTTCACGCGGAGCGGGCGCCCACCGAGATCGGTGCCGTCGAGGGCATCGACGGCGGCGTCGGCTTCAGCATCTTCCATCTCCACAAACCCGAAGCCGCGCGGACGGCCCGTGTCGCGGTCGGTAATGAGGGCGACAGAATGCACCTCTCCGTACTCTTCAAACAGGTCACGGATTTCGTCTTCGCTCACGCGGAACGGCAGGTTGCCTACGAAAAGCTTCTTCATGGTCTTGCTTTGATCTAAGCGGACGATACATGCTGCGGGCGGGCGCTTGCCTGTGCACAGCGGTTACAAGATAAAACATGGCGGCGCGACCGTTGCACGCTTCAGGTCTTTTCCGCCGAGGGAAAGGGAAAGGTAAGGTGTTAGCGAGGGCTTTTACAACCTCCAACCGTGAAAATCTAACTTCAGGCATTTGAGGGACCAGCGGGAGGGCGCCCTACGCGCAGATGCAATGGCCACCGGATAATCCGCTTCTCTTCCGCCGCGCCCCAGATGGTGTGCAGTTCTTGCTCGACCAAGGCGACCGGGTCCGTGCCGTGCTGCACCCGGTAGCGCTGAGACGCCGACCACGTGCGCAGGTAGCCCAGCAATTCATTCAGATCCCAGGTTTTTTCGAGCTCGAAGCCGGGCGTTTCCAATTCCTCGAACGGGAAAGGCAGGGTGCGGTAGCCGTCGTCCACGTAACGGCGCTCCGGCGGCCAGCAAGGACCGACGATTCCCTCGGCGTAACGTCGCACCAAGTCGTCAACCGCCTGGGCAACGCGAAGGTGTTCGTAGGTCCACACAGCCAGGAGGCCGCCGGGCCGCAGCACACGCCTCACCTCGCGGTAAAACGCATTGAAGTCGAGCCAGTGAAGGGCCTGCGCCACGGTGACGAGGTCGAACGCTTTTTCATCGAGCCCACAGTCCTCGGCGGGTGCCACCCGATAGACGACACACGGGTGGGCCGTCGCGTTCTCGATCTGCGCTGCACTGGCATCAGTGGCGACGACGTGGGCGAAGTGCCGGGCGAGGTTGAGGGCCGCCTGCCCGTTGCCGGTGGCACAGTCCCACGCGCGCTCCCGCCCCGGCGCCACCTCCGCCAGATAGGCGAAAAGCGCCTCCGGGTAGCGTGGGCGGTACTGCGCGTAGGCGGCGGCCTGGCTGGAAAAGTGGTCTTTGAAATTGGCCATCGTTTCTGCTAGAAAAGCCCCACCGCATCCACGTCGATGGCGAGGCGGTAGCCGTGCGGGAGGCTACCGAAGGCGGCGTTGGCACGGCGCAGGAGGTCTTGCAGGTCGGGCGTGGCGTGGTTGCGCGGCGCCTTGACGAGCGTATGGTACCGGTACTGCCGCTTTATGCGTCCGATGAAGGCCGGCTCCGGCCCCAGCACCTCAAGCGCCGGCCCCCCGGCTCTCCCGATTTCTTTCTTCAGCCCATCCGTCCAGCGCTCGCCCAGCTCTTGCACAGTGTCCTCGTCCGGCCCCCGGAACTCTACCCCGACGATGCGCCCGTAGGGTGGGTAACCAAACACGCGGCGCTCTTCCAGGGCCGCCTCGACGAAACCGGCATAGTCGTGGGCCACAGTGTGGCGGAAGACGGGATGATCGGGGTTGCGCGTTTGCAGGAGCACCTCGCCCGGCAGGCGCGCCCGCCCCGCGCGGCCCGCCACCTGCGTCAGAAGCTGAAACGTGCGCTCCTCGGCGCGGAAGTCCGGCAGCAGCATCCCCACGTCGGCATCGACCACGCCGACGAGCGTGACGCGCCCGAAGTCGAGCCCCTTAGCGACCATCTGCGTGCCCAGGAGGATGTCGGCTTCACCCCGCCCGAAGCGGTCGAGCAGCTTGCGGTGGGCGTTCTTCTTGGTGGTCGTGTCGAGATCCATCCGCAACAGGCGGGCGGCGGGAAAAAGGCGCGCCAGTTCTTCTTCGACGCGTTGCGTGCCCGCGCCTAGCATCGCCAGGTCGTCGGCGCCGCATTTCGGGCAGGCAGGCGGCAGGCGCTTCGTCCGCCCGCAGTAATGGCAGCGCAGCCGGCTCTTGGCTTTGTGATAGGTGAGCGTGACGGAGCAGTCGAAGCAGAGCGGCGCGAAGCCGCACGACCGGCATTCGAGCACGGGCGCATAGCCCCGTCGGTTCTGCAGCAGAATCACCTGCTCCTGCCGCGCGAGGCGCTGTTCGATGGCCTCTTGCAGGGTCTCCGACACGGCGCCGTCGAGCCGGTGCTTCTTCCACTCCAGCCGCAAATCGACAACGGAAATGTCGGGCAGGGAAGCGGCACGGCGGCCGGGCACGGGCACGCGCTCGGGCATGCAGAGGAGCGTGTATTTGCCTCGCCTCGCGTTGAGATAGCTTTCGAGGCTGGGCGTGGCCGAGCCGAGGACGCATACCGCCTCATTGTTAAAGGCGCGCATCACGGCCACATCGCGGGCGTGGTAACGAGGCGCGGGGTCGTACTGCTTGTATGACTGCTCGTGCTCCTCATCGACGACGATCAGGCCGACGTTGGACAGGGGGGCCAGGACGGCCGAGCGCGGGCCGATGACCACCTGGAACCGACCGCCCCGCAGGTGCCGCCACGCATCGTAGCGCTCGCCCATGCTCATGCGCGAGTGCAGTACGGCAATGCGGTCGCCGAAATGGGCGCGGAAGCGCTGCACCGTCTGCGGCGTCAGGGCGATCTCGGGCACGAGGATGATGCCGGTCCGGCCCTGCGCGAGCGTCTCTTTGAGCGCGGCGATGTAAACCTCCGTCTTGCCGCTGCCTGTGATGCCGTGCAGCAAGAACGTCTCAAACCGCCCCCCCTGCACCGCCCCGCCGATGCGTTCGAGGGCGGCCCGCTGCGCTTCGTTCAGCACGAAGTTGGGCGGCGCGGCCGGTTCGCTCAGGTCGCCGAGGGGCGAGCGGATGACTTCTTTCTCGATCACCTCGACGATGCCGCGCCCGGCCAGGCTCTTGAGCGACGACGAGGGCGCTCCAGCGCGGGCCAGCACATCGGCCTGGCGGGGCTCCGTCACACCTTCGAGCAGGTAATCGGCGAGAACGTCGAGAACGGCGGCCTGCTTTTCGCCCCGGAGTTGCGTCTTCAAATCCTTGACCGCCCCCGGATGCCGGAATGGGGATGCGAGACGAACGTGCTTCTCGCGCTTGATCCGCACTTTCGGCTTGCTCAGCTCGGTCTCAATACGGACGAGGCCATCGCGCTCCAGCCGCCGGAGGAAAGCGAGAGGTACGTCGTCCACTTGCTGCCGCAACCCGTTGAGCGAGGCCTCGCCGTGATGATTCAGGTAGCGGAGGACGGCGCGTGCGGTGGGGTGCTCGGCCCACGCGCCCGGTGGGGCCCCGGTGCAATACACCCGCTTTTTGCTCTCGATCTCGGTGCCGGTGGGCAGGGCCGCCTTCACCGCCTCGCCCCAGCCGCATACGTAATAATCGGCGATCCACCGCGTCAGCCGCAGCATCTCGTCCGTAAACGACGGCGCCTCGTCCAGCACGTCGAGGATCGGCTTCAGCTTGACGCCTTCCTCCACCGCCCCGCCCCGCGCCACAATCAACCCCGTCAGCCGGCGCGGCCCAAACGGCACGAGCACCCGGCACCCCACCCGCGCCTCGTCCTGCATCTCCTCGGGGACACTGTACGAGTACGCCTGGTCGAGCGGCAACGGCAACACGACTTGTGCGAGTGCAGAATGCGGCGTGCGGCGTGCGGAATTCAAGACTTCGGATGAGATTAGAGATGACGTGTTGGGAAGATACGGAAGGGCGAAGGCTGGATTGAGGAGAGGATTGAACGCGGAGTTGTTCATAGCCGGATCCGCTAAAAACCGCAAGATCTGCGTCCCATTCGAAGCCTACCCCGTCAACCCCGTCAATTCCTCACTGACCTGCCACAGCCGCTCGGCCAGGGCCTCGTCATAGGAGGCTTCGGCGGAGCGCTTTTCTTCTCCCC
>JAHEMB010000133.1 GCA_024643915.1 Rhodothermaceae bacterium
CCACCATCATGGCGTGCCCCTTGCGCATGCAACAGCAATGAAAATCTCCCTTCTGGCCTGCCTTTTCGCCGCGCTCATCTTCCCCGCCACCTGCAACAACAATGATCCCGCCGACGACGGTACCTTCCACTATCAGGGATTCGACTCCACCGGCGCCTTGCTCATCGAGGGCACGCTCTGGCTCGATTTCCAAGAAACGAACAACCCCGATCAACCGACCGAGATCAGTGGCACCTGGGACCTCTCTCTAAAAAAGGAGGCCGACAAGGTAGGGCCACAGGTGGGTGAAGGCGACCTCGAAGGATCCATCGACGCCGACGGCAACCTCCTCATCCAACTCAACCCCGGCTGGGCCGACAACAACGTGGGCCTTGGCGGCACCTTCACGCGCGACCGCTTCGGCGACTTTGCGGGCCGTTGGGATTACACGAGTTTCATTGGCCCGACCAACGGTGGCACGTTCAAAGCCGAACGCAAATAAGGTAAGCCCGCAAAAGCGCACGCATCTCCGTGCTGTTTCTTTCGTGAGGAAAGCCTCGGGAAATCTGACGCTCCCCTTCCAATGAAAGCCTCGCTTTTCGCCTGCCTCATTGCGGCCCTTCTCCTCCCCACCGCCTGCGACAGCGGAGATCCCTCCGACGACGGCACCTATGCCTATCAGGGCTTCGATGCCACCGGCGCCCTCCTCATTGAAGGCTCGCTCGTTCTCGATTACCAGGAAACGCGTGACTCCGCTTCGCCTTTTCGTATCACCGGCACCTGGGCCCTTCGCCAGGTGAAAGCCGCCGATGAGGTGGGGCCGCAGGTGGGTGAAGGCGACTTGCTAGGCACCATCGACGCCGACGGCAACATCGTCATCCAACTCAACCCTGGCTCGGCCGACAACAACGTGGGCCTTGGCGGCACCTTCACGCACGGGCGCTTCGATACCTTCGAGGGGCGATGGGACTACGTCACCGACATCGGCCCTACCAACGGCGGTACATTCAAGGCCGAACGATGAAATCCAAAGCTCCAATTTCCAAGTTCCAGGGGATGCCGCAAGCAAGCTTGTAATTTGGAGTTTGGTGCTTAAAGCCGTGGTAGCCCTACCGGGTGGGCCTCCTGCATCGTCTTCGCCAGGGCCAGCACGCGCTCTTCGCCCAGCATCGGGCCGACGAGTTGGAGGCCGACGGGCAGGCCGCGCGCGTCGAGGCCGGCCGGTACGCAGCCCACGGGCAGGCCAGTCATGCTCAGCAGAAACGTCGGGGCGATCCAGTCCACGTAGGTCTTCATCTCCTTGCCCGCCACCGTCGCCGGGTAACTTTGCTCGACGGGGAAAGGGGGGACGGCCATGCAGGGCGTGAGGAGATAGTCGAAGCGCGCGAAAAAGTCGTGGAAGTGTGCCCAGATACGGCTGCGCGTCTGCTCGGCCTGGCCAAGGGTTTCGGTCGATTGTGCCAGGCCGGCGCGGACGTTGCCCGAGAGGTTGGCGCCGAAGCGGTCGAGGCGGCCCAGGTGGTGATGGTGGTGGCCGAGCATCCAGTAGCCCCGGAGCGCGAGGAAAGCGTCCCAGCCGAACGACAGGTCGAAGTCGATCTCCTCCACCTCGGCCCCGGCCTGCCGCATCTCGAAGGCGGCGCGGCGGCAGGTCCGCTCGATATCCTCATCCACGCCGATGCCGGCCACGTCCGGGCAGTACGCGATCCGCAGCCCCGGCGGCAAGCCAGCCTCCACAGCGGCGACGAAATCGCGCCCGGCGGTGGGCTGGTAGACGGGACAGCGCGGGTCCGGCCCGGCGGTGGCTTGCAGGAAGAGCGCCACATCCTCTGCCGTGCGCCCCATGCCGCCTGTCACCTGCATCGCATCCCACAGATAAGGCGAGGGGTAGGTAGGCACCAGCCCCGCCGAGGGCCGCAGCCCGACAACGCCGCAGAAGGAGGCAGGGATGCGGAGGGAGCCGCCCAGGTCGGTGCCTTCGGCGAGGGCAACCATGCCGGTAGCCAGCCCCGCCGCCCCGCCACCCGTCGAGCCGCCCGCGCTCAGGTCGGGGTTCCAGGGGTTGCGCGTCCGCCCGAAGACCTCGTTGAACGTGTTGCCCCCGGCGGCAAACTCAGGCGTGTTTGTCTTGCCCAGAATGATGGCGCCCGCCGCCTTGAGGCGTTCCACGACGAGCGCGTCCTCCGCCGGCACATACTCGGCGTACTCAGGCGAGCCGAAGGTGGTGCGCAGCCCCGCCACCGGCGTCACATCTTTGATGCCCACCGGCAGGCCGAAGAGCGGCCCTTTTTCCTCACCGCGTGCTGCCTGCGCCTCAAGCGCTTTCGCCTCGTCAAGGGCCCGCGCGTTGAGCGTCACCACGGCGTTAATCGTGCCGTTGTGCTGCTCCACCTGCGCCAGGCACGCCTCCATCACCTCCACCGGCGAAATATCGCCCCGCCCCATCCGGCGCCGCAACTCGCTCGCCGGCAGCCGCGCGAGGCCGATGCTGTCTACTTCCTCAACGCTCGATGCGCGCTCTTCCATGTCACTGCCTCAGCCATTCGGTGATGAAACGTGAAACGCGAGGACGCTTCGCTGCGACGCCCCGCGACAGACATCCTCACGTTTCACGCATCACGTTTCACTCATCCTGCATAGAATCGAACACGATGCCGACCCACACGTCGGGCTGCATGAAGCCGCCGCCCCACGCGGCGTCGAGGTCAGCGGTGGGTTTGGTGGCGATGACTTCGTCGCGCGTCATGCCTTCCTCAAGAAGCATCTGCATGCGGCTGCGGACGTTGTCGAGCAGGTCGCGGTAGGCTTGCAACTCGGCTTTGTTCGAGAGCGGACCGTGGCCGGGAATGATCTTCGTCTCGTCGTCTACCATGTCGAGCACGATGTCGGCAGCCTCGATCACACCGTCGATGGAACCGCCCGTGGAGGCGTCGATGAAGGGATAAAAACCGTTGAAATACGTATCGCCCATGTGGACGGCGTTGGCCTTGGGGAAGTAGATGATCGCGTCGCCGTCGGTGTGGGCGGGATCGACGTGGAAAACTTCGATGTCATCGCCGTTCCAGTGGAAGGTGACCATGTCGCTGAAGGTGACGATGGGCAGCGCCCCCGGCGGCGCGGGCGGCACGCGGTCGTTGAAGACCTCGAGGAACTGCTCTTCGCTCATCCGCGCCCGCACGTTCTCGTGCGCAACGATGATGGCGCCCCGCGCGCCCATATTTTCGTTGCCGCCCGTGTGGTCACCGTGCCAGTGGGTATTGACGACGAACCGGATGGGCTGGTCGGTGAGGGCGCCGATAGCAGCGACAATTTTATCCGTGAGGGGCGCGTACTGATCGTCGATCACGAACGCCCCGTCGTCGCCCACTGAAACGCCGATGTTGCCCCCCGCCCCGACCAGCATGTAGAGGTTTTCGCTGACCGGGATCGTCTGGATCTCGACCTGGCTGAAGTCTCGCTGCGCCCATGCCGGCAGGGCGAGGAGGAGAACGAGGAGCGTGAGGAGAGCGTGTCGCATGATGATGTTTCGGGTTTCGGGTTTACTTCGTCAATCGCTTACAGCTCGTATCGGATTTCGAGCTTTACTCGTCCAGGAAAGCGACGGCCCGGCAGAACGCCGCCTCGCCGCCTTTGAACTTCCACGGGAAGATACCGATGGTGAGGCGGCGGTTCTGCAACTCCGGCGCGCTGATCTGCCCGCCCATGTTCTCGACGTGCATACAGTTGTGCGGGAAAAGCGCGTTGTGGGTAAGCTGGTAGTCTTTCTCGGGGAAGATCGCATCCAGGTCGTCGCCGAACTTCTCTCGCGCTTTGGCCTGCACGCGGTCGCACTGGCCGAACATGCCTTTGCCCAGGAAACGGCCGATGGGCAGGTTCATCGGGTGGTCGGTGGAGACGGCATCGAGGCCCCAGATGTGGATTTTCTTCTCCAGCAGCCAATCGACCAGGTCCGGGTGGGCGCCGGGGTGCATCAGGATGTAGCGCTCCTCGTCGGCCTCCTCGCCGAACTGGGCGTAGCGATGCCAGCCCGTGTGGAGGATCAGGATGTCGCCCTCGCGCACCTCCACGCGGTCCTCGATCATCTTCGGCGTGTAGACCGCCAGGTCGTCCATCTCGTCGGAGAGATCGACGATGACGCCGGGGCCGTAGAGCCATTCGAGGGGGATCTGGTCAATCGTCATCCCGTTCGTGACGAAGTGCCGGGGCGCGTCGAGGTGCGTGCCGATGTGGTTCGACGTCTGGATATACTGCGCGTTGACGCCGTGCTCAGGCTTGCGCTTGATGTACTTCACTTCGAACGGTGGGTAATACGGCCAGAAGAACACCTCCTGGTTGAGGGGCTGGCTGAGGTCGTAGAGTTTCATGGGTTTTGTGCTTTGTACTTTGGACGCTCGCTGCGCTCGCTTTCGTTCTTTGGGGTGCTCAAGCAAATGACAAAGTACGAAGAACGAAGCACTAAGAACGATCCGCGAACAGTTCTTTCACCTCCGGCTTCGTCACTTTGCCCATCACGTTGCGGGGGAGGTCGGCAACGAAAAGGCAGCGGGTGGGGACCTTGAAGGGGGCGAGGTGATCCTTGGCCCAGACGCGGAGGGTTTCGGTGTCGAGGCCCTCGTCGGTGCGGCAGACGATGGCGGCGCAGACGCGCTCGCCCCACTCGGCGTCGGGCACGCCCACCACGGCACACTCGGCGACGTGGGGGTGCTTGCGCAGCACCTCTTCGATTTCGAGGGCCGAGACTTTCTCCCCGCCTGTCTTGATGATATCGACCGAACTGCGGCCCAAGAGGCGGTAGTAGCCGTCCTCGACGAGAGCCACGTCGCCCGTGCGGAACCAGCCGTCGTCGGTGAAAGCTTCCTGCGTCGCGTCGGGGCGTTGCCAGTATTCGAGGAAGACAGCTGGCCCGCGCACCTGCACCTGCCCCGGCGCTTCTTCTTCGTAGATGAGGCTGCCGTTTTCATCCACCAGCCGCAGATCGACGCCGGGCAGAGGTTGGCCCACCGTGCCGGGGCGCCGCTCGCCGTGGAGCGGATTCGAGAGGGCCATGCCGATCTCGGTCATGCCGTAGCGTTCGAGGAGGGTGTGCCCGCTGATCTCGCACCAGCGCGCCAGCACGCTCACCGGGAGCGCCGCCGAGCCGGACACCATCAGGCGCATCTTCTCGCATGCCTCGGAGCGCTTCTGCTGCTCCGCTTCGCCCGCGCCTTCCCACGCCTGGATGAGCCGCACGTAGATCGTTGGGACGGCCATGAAAAGCGTGAGGGGGCTTTCGACGAAGCGCTGCCAGACCGTCTCGGCGTCGAAGGCGTGCAGCATCTCGCACGCGGCGCCTGCCCAGAGCGCGCAGGAGAGGACGTTGATGATGCCATGCGTGTGGTGGAGCGGGAGGACGTGGAGGATGCGGTCGTCGGCCCGCCACGCCCACGCCTCGATGAGGCTGGTGATCTGCGCTTCTATGTTTCGGTGGGTGGTGACGACGCCTTTGGGGCGGCTCGTGGTGCCGCTCGTGTAGAGGATCATCGCCCGCCGTGTTTCCTCAATTTCCGGCAGCGGTGCTTCGTCGGCGGCAAGGGCGTCGGGCGTAGAAACGAAGCGCAAGTCCCGCCCCGCCGTCGCCGGGCGCAGCTTCGCCTCGAAATCGGGGTGGACGATGAGGATCTCGGCGGCGGTATCATCGAGGACGTATTCGATCTCGGGGAGCGGGTGGGAGAGGCAGAGCGGGACGGCCACGCCGCCGGCCAGCCACACGCCCCACTGCACCGCCACGTAGTCGAATCCCGGCGGCACCATGAAAGCGACACGCGCCTCACGCAGATCGTCCCGCCCATTGAGGATGTGGCTCGCCACGCGCCACGCCGCCGCTCCCACCTCGGCATACGAATGCTCCCCCGCCGCGTCTACGATTGCGAGGCGGTCGCCGTGCTGCCGGGCGCGTGCGAGGAGGGGGATGCTCATGACTGATTCGATAACGGCGGAGGGTTTCCGAGAGGCTGCCGGTCAATCCACGCCGATGTCTTCGTTCCAGATCTCTGGATGCTGGTCGATGTATGCCGCCAACAGGTCGATGCAGGCCTGCGAGGCCAGGTCTATCACCTCCACCCCGCTCTCCCGAAGCCATTCCAGGCCGCCAGGGAAATTCACCGACTCGCCCACGACGACTCTGCCGATGCCGAATTGGCGGACGAGGCCGCTGCAATACCAGCACGGCGCGAGGGTCGTCACCATGATGGTGTGACGGTAGGAGCCCCGCCGGCCTGCATCGCGAAAAGCCGCCGTCTCCGCGTGCATCGACGGGTCGTCGTCTTGTACGCGGCGATTGTGGCCGCGCCCGAGGAGAGTGCCGGCCTCGTCGAAAAGGGCGGCGCCTATGGGGATGCCGCCCTCGGCCCGCCCCTGCCGCGCCTCTTCGAGGGCTACAGCCAGCATCGCGCGGTAATCCAGGTCATCAGCCATCGGTTTGGGTTCAGGTGGGGAGCCAAGAATAGCGGAAAGCCGCCGCTACGTCAATCCCCACCCTCCATAAAAAAGCCCGGCGGATCACATTGACCTACCGGGCTATGGACGATGGACGAAGAGCCAGCCCTCATTGTCATCCTTTCGCACGGCCTCTCGCCGACTCTCCGGCTCGCCGACTCATCCTTTTCTCCGTTCCTCGGTCTGCTGGTCGCGGTACGTCTTGGCAGCCTCGCGGGCTTTTTCGAGAGCCACGTCGAGCGCCTCTGCTGCCGGCACTTTGATGTGCGGCTCCACGCCAGCGCCCTCCCAGTTGGTGCCGGTGACCGGGTTGATGGCACGCCCGGTGGGGATGAAGATGCCGAAGCGTTCGTTGAGGGGGAAGATGCCTCCGGGGTTGGCACCGCCGCGCGTCGTCTCACCCACGAGCGTGGCGCGCTCGCGCGTGCGCAGGTTGTAGGCGAACTCCTCAGCGCCGGAGAAGCTGCGGTTGCTCGTCAAGACGAAAATCGGCACGTCGGGGCGCTGCTTGCCATCCACCACGGCGTCCGTCCAGAACGCTTCAGTGCGGTCGCCCTCGCGCCAGTAGAGGCTGTTGAGGTGCGTGGGTGCGTCGAAGAAGTAGCTGGTGATGAAGCGGATGGTGCGCGGGTTGCCGCCGCCGTTCTCGCGCAGGTCGAAGATCATGGCGTCGGTGTTTTCGAGGAGGCGCAGGGCCGCCACGGCGGTTTCCTTCACTTCCTCCTCCGGCCCGAAGAAGTCGAGCTTGAGGTAGCCGACATTCCCTTCGAGGATCTCGGTGCGCTTGAAGCCAAAATTATCGGCCCGCCTCCGCCGCATGGCCTCCCGACGCCGGGCGCGCGGATCGGGGCGCGCGCCCTCGCCTGCCCTCGGCGGCTCGTAGCGGACGCGCATGTGCTTGTCGTGGTTGACGCTTTGCACCGCCTCGGTGAGCGTCCTAGCGAAGGCGTCCGGATCGGTGAGGGCGTCGAAGTCGCCGGCCTGGAGGCGGGTGCGGAGGTGGTCGGCGGTGGCCTGCCCCACGTCCGGGAAGACGTAGCGATCCGCCACCAGCTTGGCAATGCGCTCGACGACGGCCTGTCGCTCGGCGTCATCGACGGGGTCGGGGGGCGGCTGCATCTGCGACAGGGCCACCGGGGCCAGCAGGATCAGCGGCAACAGTAGCAAGAAGACGACCAGACGGGCGCGGGGCCATACCCTGGCAAGGGCGGATTTCATGACGGGAAGGGCGTGGAATGCGACGTGAAGAGAAGCTCAGCCTCTTACGCGATCCCTCCCGGCGGGGTTACGCCATCGCCTTCTTGCGCTGCCGCGCCCGCGCCTTCACGATATACGCAGCGGCGTCCGGCGTCTTGCAGCCCGTCTCGCCATGATCGACCTCCACCATGCCGATCCGATCAGCCACCTCTA
>JAHEMB010000134.1 GCA_024643915.1 Rhodothermaceae bacterium
CGCCGACGATCTCGAGCGTTGCCAGCGGGGAGAGACGATCGAGGCGCGACCAGTGACTCTGGGAGAACGCGCGATCAAATGGGCGAGGCGCACGCCGACATCGCCGATCTTGCCGTCGTCTATGCGGTGACGGATCGGGAGAAAGGGTCCTTCGGTGGCCTCACGGCTTTTCTAGTGGAAAAAGGCACGCCAGGCTTCTCGAGCGGGCAGAAGTTCGAGAAGATGGGCCTGCGCACCTGCGCCATCGGGGAGTTGGTCTTCGAAGACGTATACGTGGGTCCGGACGCCGTACTGGGCGGGGTCGGCGCCGGCACGACCATTTTCTCGGAATCCATGGTGTGGGAGCGGATCTGCCTGGTGGCCTGCCACGTCGGCACGATGGAGCGCCTGATGGAGCAGGCCATCGACTATGCGCGCACGCGGCGATCCGTCGGCAAGCCGATCAGTAAGTACCAGGCTATCTCCCACCGCATCGCAGACATGAAAGTGCGGCTGGAGGCGGCACGCGTGCTTACCTACCATTCCGCCTGGCGCCTCGAGAAGGGGGAGCGCAATGTTGCGCTCGATGCTTCTATCACCAAGCTCTTCGTGAGCGAGGCGCTGGTGGAGACGGCCCTGGAGACCGTGCAGGTCTTTGGAGGCTACGGTTTCATGGTGGAATACGAGGTGGAACGGGCGCTACGAGATGCGGTGGGTAGCACCCTCTATTCCGGCACCTCCGAGATCCAACGCAATATCATTGCAAAGTGGCTCGGCCTGTAATCGCTCAGCGTCACTGCGACGGGGCGGCGTCGCGGGCCAGGAGCGACGCCAGGTCCTCTTGCATCGGCACGAACGCATCGCCGACGTACTTGCCGGCGATGCGGCCGTCGCGGTCGATGAGGTAGCGGGTAGGCAGGACGTGGACGTTGTAGCGGCGGGCCAGGTCACTCGCCGTTTCCTGATCCATCCACACGTGTTGCCCCGGAAGCGGGCGCCCCTCGAAAAAGGCTTCGTTGAGGACGGGGTCGGGTTGGAGGGAGAGGGAAAGGAGGACGAGGCCCTGGCCGGCGGCGGCTTCGTAGAGGGCGTTGCGCGCATCGACCTGTTTGGCGAAGATGCCGTCGCCGGGCGCGTAGAACTCCAGCAGGACGACCTGGCCGCGCAGGCTGTCGAGGCGGAGGGTTGCGCCCTCGCGCGTGGTCACCTCGAACGGCGGGGCGGGTAGGCCCGGCAGCAGGTATTCGATCTCATAGGCGGCGTGCTCTGCCCAGGCGGCCCAGCTACTCTGCGGATAGGTTTCGCGCAGCACGCGGGCGGCCTCCAGCGCCTCGGCCTGTTCGAGGCTGTCCATGTGGGCCAGGACGATCTCGCTCTGCAAGGCGGCCTTCCGGCGGTCGTCGCCCACACGCCCCTGAAAATCCCGCACGAGGGCGAGGGCGGCTTCCTGCCCGGCCAGGCGCGCCTGCGCCCGCCGCGCCGCCCGTGCCACCTCCACGAGGCTCGTGTTGTCCGGCTCGATCTGCCAGGCCCTCGCCACGAGGAGCGAGTCGTCCCACCCGCCTATCATCAGGACGGCCTCGGCCCCGGCCACCCCGGCGGCGAGCGTGCCGGGGAACGTCTCGCGGAGCGACCACAGGATGGCCGCGGCCTGCCCCACCCGCCCCTCAAACGCGGCAGCGTTGCCTTCGCCCTGCTGCACGAGCTGGTAGACGGACTGGTTGTACTGCGCCTTCGTGTTCTTGTAGGCCGTCCACGCCGCGTTCTCCTCGGAGCGGATGCGGAGCGGACGGTTCGTCGGTAACACCACCTCGAACGAGGCCGAGTCGCCCGCCACCACGACGAGTTCATCCACCTTCAAGACGGTGCCGCGCCGGCTGATGAGAAGCGGGTAGATGCCTTGGTCCTCGGCTCTTACCTCCATCGTAAACGCGCCGTCGGGGTCGGTGACGGCGTAGCCGAGCGTGTCCACCCCGGCGCTGTCCTGCGAAGCCACGAGGATCTCGAAGCCCCGGTAGTCCTGGACCGAATCGACCTCGGCCGAAACGGTGACGCGGCCTTCGAGGTAGCTGCGCACGTCCGGCGGCGTGGCCGCCTCGCCGGGCCCACAGGCCGTCAGCAACACCACGCCAACGGCGAGGCCAGCGCACACACCAACAGATTGAAGAAGCGTCATTTCCTTGCTTTTCCTCATAACTCCACCTTGTCGTATACTTCTTCGAGACGGAGCGTGCAGCCAATCAATGAAAGATCGAAGGCGGTCTCTTTTTCCTTGAATTCGGAGAGCAGCCACCGCCCTCCTTCCTGCCGTTCGTACCGCTCTACTTGCACCTCGCTCTGCGCGATCAACACGTAGGCTTCGAGGGAGGGTAGCGTCCGGTAATGCTCGAATTTCTTGCCCCGGTCGTACTGCTCCGTTGACGGAGACAGCACTTCGATGAGGACGGTCGGGTTGCGTAGGGTATCCACCTGCTCATCCTCAAACATGCGCTCGCCACAAACGATCACAACGTCAGGATAGCAGCAAAGTCCCGTGGCGCTGACTTTCACGCGCATATCGTTGACGTAGGCCCTGTAATCGCGCCCTTTTAACTGCGCCCGCAACTCGCCGGCCACATTAAACACGATAACGTTGTGGCGCTCGCTGGCCCCACCCGTGGCGAAGATCTCCCCGTCGAAGTATCCACGCTTTGCCTCCGAAGCGCGTTCGAGGGCGAGGTATTCTTCGGGCGCAAACCGCCGTTTGGACTGCACGGCCATAAGTTCGAGGAAGGCATGGGGCTTTACAATTAGCGCCGCTCGTTAAGCTTCTCTTTGAGCAGTTCGCGAACGCGCTTCGGGTCGGGCGAGCCGTCGAAGGTTTGCATCACCTGGCCGATGAAGAAGCCGATCAGCCCCTCCTTGCCGCTGAGGTACGTCTTCACCTGTTTCGGGTGCTTTTCGAGGACGGTTTCAACAATGGGAGCAAGCGCGCCCGCATCGCTCACCTGGAGCAGGTTGCGGGCTTTCGCGATCTCGTCGGGCGAACTCTCATCTTCGAGCATCGCCTCGAAAAGCTCCTGCGCGCCGGTCGAGCTGATAGCATCATCAAGGCGGAGATGGACGAGGCGGGCGAGGCGGGCCGGTTCGATAGGGAAGGCCTTGATGGCGAGGCTGCGTTCATTGAGCACGCGCAGCACGTCGGTCATGACCACGTTCGAGACGGCCTTGGCCTGGGCGTGCGTGTCGCCGCCTTTCGTGAGCTTGTAGAGGGCGGCAACGACCTCCTCGAAATAGTCGGCCACGCCGCGCTCTTCCGTCAGCAGGCGGGCGTCGTAGGCGGGCAGGCCGTACTCGTCGGCGTAGCGGGCGCGGCGGGCCTCGGGCAGCTCGGGCAGGGCCTCGCGCACTGCTTCGAGCAACTCCTCCGTGACGACGACGGGCACGAGATCGGGATCGGGGAAGTAGCGGTAGTCGTGCGCCTCCTCTTTCGAGCGCATGGGCCGCGTCTCGTTGCGGTCGGCGTCCCACAGGCGCGTGGCCTGGACGATTTCGCCGCCGCCCTCAAGGACGCGGATCTGCCGGGCGATCTCGTATTCGAGGGCGCGCTCGACGTGGCGAAACGAGTTGAGGTTCTTGATCTCGGCCTTGGTGCCGTAGGCGGCCTGCCCGCGCCGCCGGACGGAGACGTTGGCGTCGCACCGCAGCGATCCCTCCTCCATGTTGCCGTCGCAGATGCCGAGGTAGCGGACGATCTGCCGGATCTTCTGGAGGAAAAGGGTTGCCTCGCGCGGCGCGCGAAGGTCCGGCTCCGAGACAATCTCGATGAGCGGCACCCCGCATCGGTTGAAGTCGAGGAGTGTGGCGGTGGGGTCCTGGTCGTGGAGGCTCCTGCCGGCGTCCTCTTCCATGTGGATGCGCGTCAGGCCCACGCGGCGCGTGCGTGCGGTCACATCACCCGGCCAACCGTTGCCGCTTTCTTCCTCTTCGAGGGCGATCTCGACGAAACCGTCGTAGCAGATGGGCGTGTCGTACTGCGAAATCTGGTAGCCTTTGGGCAGGTCCGGGTAGAAATAATGCTTGCGGGCAAAGACCGAACGCGGCGCGATCTTACAATGCGTCGCCAGTCCCATCCGCAGCGTGTATTCGACGACGTGCTCGTTGAGGACGGGGAGCGTGCCGGGATGGCCGAGGCTGATGGGATCAACGTGGGTGTTGGCCCCGGCACCGAACGCCGCCGACTCCGGGCTGAAGGCTTTCGAGGCGGTGAGGAGCTGGCAATGCACCTCCAGCCCGATCACCGGCTCGTAATACTCGTGGATCATCTCAACGCGTAAAAAAGGGTCTCGAAAATGCGGATGGAAGTACCGGCAATGGGTTCAAAAGTTCGAGCGGCAGGTGCCCTGCTGGTCCTCCTCCTGGCCGCCGGCTGCGGCGACGGGCCCGCTAATGACGGCGACCCGTACCGCCCGCCGAGCCGGGTGCAGGATGCCCGCTTCGGCGATCCCTATCAGGTCCGCTTCAACCTCGGCCCCAACGACGCGGAGACCCCGCCCCACATCTCCGGCGACACGCTCTTCGTGAGCGTCTCCTACAGCGGCGGCTGCGAGGACCACGACTTCGACCTCGACTACGAAGCACGCCGCGACAGCAGCTTCCTCTGGCTCGAACACGACGCCAACGGCGACAACTGCGAGGCTCTCGTCCAGGACGACCTGCAACTGCCCGTCCCGCGCAAAGCCCTCGCCCCCCCCGCCATCGTCCTCCTCAACCCCGAGGGCGACGTGCCCTACACCCTCCGGTGGACGGAACTCGGGCAGCAGGAAGCGGCGAGCGAGTGACGTCTGGACGTTTGGAGGTGTGAACGTATGGACGAAAGAAAAAGCGCGTCCACACGTCCATACGTTCAATCGTCCAGACGTTGAAGGATCTCCTCCGTGTGCGCGTCCACCTTCGGGCGTTTGAAGACGTGGCGGATGGTGCCGTCCTCGTCGATGAGGAAGGTGGTGCGTTTGATGCCGAGGAATTTGCGGCCGTAGAGGGTGCGCTCGCCCCACACGCCGTAACGTTCGAGGATGGCGCGGTCGGGGTCGGCGACAAGGGGGAAGGGCAGGGCGTACTTCTCGGCGAAGCGCTCGTGCGAGGCTTCGTCGTCTGCCGAGACACCGAGGACGGCGATGCCGGCGTCGAGGAGGGCCTGGTGGTTGTCGCGAAGGTTGCAGGCCTGTTTGGTACAGCCGGGCGTATCGTCCTTCGGGTAGAAATAGAGCGCCACTTTTTGGCCCCGATAATCGGAAAGGCGGATCGTCTCGCCGGTCTGGGTGGCGCCTTCGAAGTCCGGCGCGGGCTGGCCGGGCTGTGGCATCGGATCGTTCGTCTCGGGCATGTCGATCTGGAGGGTTCCTGAGATTCGAGCACAGCGGGCGCGGTGGTCGCAGAGGACTTTCCCTCAGCGTCCTCTGCAGCCCAATTCCTTTCGCGGTGCCAAGATATTCAACCACACCGCTTCGGTCTTCTAGCTTTTAGCGAATCGCCCTGATCACAGGCCGCCGGCCTGGACGAAACCGCCCGCGATCCTCCATTAGTTCTCCGCCGGGAACTGGAAGCCCAGGTACGTGCCGGAGCTGATGCCCATGAGGGCCAGGAGGGTCGCGCTGAACTCGGGCATCATCAGGTTCTGATACACCGACACGAGAAAGATGAAGCCGAGCACGAGCGTCCACACGAAGATCTGAAAACGGTGGAAGCTGTACCCTTCGGGGCCGCTGAGCAGGTCGGTGAGGAAGCCGGTGGAGGCGCGCGGCCCAGTGGCTTTCGTCTGTGCGGCGAGGGCCAGGTTCACCTCGGCGAGGCGGCGTTGCGCCTGCACCATCTCGGCCACGGCGGCCTGTTGCGCTACCGTGGGCGCCACCGGGGCCGCCCCGCCGTTGGCGCCCGCCTGCGCCCGTAGCTCAGTCAGACGCGTCGTCAGCGTCTCCTTCTCGGCGGCGAGTGCCTGCTGCCGCGTGTCTTTCGCGTTTCGCTTGCTCTGCACCACCATAACCGCGCCGAGGGCGGTGCCGGAGCTGATACCAAGCAGCACGAGAGTCGAGGGCGTGATGCTGTCGAGGTCCTCGGTGACGAGCCAGATGCAGAGGTAGGCGCTGAGCACGAGGAAGAACCAGAACGCCATCTGCGCCCGCGCCAGGCTGTACGGTCTTTTCTGCCCCGGCAACGGCCGAGGCCCGGTGTCGCGGATGATGCTGGTGCGACGGGCAAGCTGCACGAAGAAAAACAGCGAAACCATCACCATCAAGAACGCGACGATCCCCTCGAAAGTAGGGATAACGACAAGCGGCAGGTGGTTGTCCTGATCATACACGGACACGAACGGCCCCACCCCTTCCGGCCCTACACTGAACGTAACGGGGCGAACCAGCACCGGATCGCGAAGCAGATCGAGCCAGGCCTCGCGCGAGGCGTCGTCGCGGCGGAGGTGAAACTTGAGGCGATTTTCGGCAGCGTAGATGGCTTCGGGGTAGAGTCCACGCACTCCGCGCCCGTTGAGGTACGGGATGAGCTTCCCCGGGTCGCCGGCCGCCGCCCAGGCCGCGAGCCCCTCCATGCGCACGTCCACGACCTGGCCCAGTTCCAGCCTTCCCCGAACTTCGATCACCCTGGGCGCAGGAGGGACCGGGGCCGGCACCGCCGTCGCCGTCAGTGTGTCGGGGGCCTGCGCGCGGCTTGTCGGCGCGGTGCCGAAAACCAGCAGCAGGCCCAGCAACCAAAAACTGCGCATCAATCTTCCCGAAAGGGTGAAACGGGCGCCCTGAACTATGATGCCAAAATACACACCGCTAAAATATAATGAGAAGCCCGCCTTCACTCCGTTCGGTCGTTGAGCGACCAGTCGTAGCCTACATACTCGATCTCCCCCTCACCCCTTTCGAGGCGCGCCCGCACGGCGCCGTCGAAGTAGGGGGCGAGGAAAGCTTTGCGTTGGGCCTCATTCTCGCCGAAATCATTGGCGAACCAGTTGAAGATGCGCGAGAGGCGCAACGGGCCGTCTTCGGCAACAATGTTTTTGCCGGGATCGTGCAGGAAGGCGCGGGCCTGCGCGTCGAGTTGTTCGTCGAGGCGGGCGCCAGTGTAGGCCTCGCGGCGCAGGGGCGGGCAGCTCCGCGCGGCGCAGACGAGGGCGAAGTGGATGCGCGGCTCGTCGAAATCCCGGCGGATGATATTGTGCTCGATGTGGTCGAGTGTGTAGGTGCGCCCGCCTACCTCGGCAAAGCGGATGGTGAACGGGCTGTTAACGAACGGCACGCCCGGCAGGGGCAGGGGCTTGATGTCCTTGATGCTCTCTACGGGGTAATGATCGCCGACGAGCTTGAGCGTGTAGGCGTTGTAGGCGTTGAGCCAGAAGGCAAGCTGGGCCTGCGGGGATAGCCCCGAGGGATTCGTGCGGGCGAGTTGCCGCAGGTAAGGATGGAGGGCCGTCTCGGCATCGGCTTGCAGCCCCGCGTAATCCACCCGGCCCTGTTCGTCCACGTGTGTTTGCAGCAGCCGGTCGAAGGCGCCGTGGTCGAAGGACACCGGCTTTTCGACCGGGCCCTCGGCGTCGAGGCGTTGCACGTGCGCGCCGCCGCAGCCCAGGGTCATCCCCAGAGCAAAAAGGCCCAGGAGGAAGACAAAGCGCAGAAACACAAGCTTTGACCTGTTCGCCATGTAACTTCCAAAGAGATTGCTGAATACGACGCGACAGCCTCTGTAACGGAAAAGCGCGGCGGCGTTACAGGCGGGCGCGCCGTGCCAGGCCTCATCCATCCTCGGCAATCAGGATTCGCCCTTGCACGGGGCGGTGGTCGCTGGTCTCCTCGTCGT
>JAHEMB010000135.1 GCA_024643915.1 Rhodothermaceae bacterium
TGTGGAAGGAGACGACGGGCGCCTCGTGCCGCTCGATGACGATGAAGGTGAGGCCGTTGTCGAGCGTGAACTCGGTGATCTTGTCCTCGAACTGATCGAGGAGGTCCTGCGCCGCCACGCCCGGTGCTGCCAAAACGGCAAACACCAGCAGGACGGCGAGACCCTTTCGTGTGAGGCGATGAAACATGGTTGCTGGGATGGGGATGAGAAGGTACGAGATTGGAAGCGCTTCTATAGCGTTCAGGAAGAACAGAGGTTGCGCCAAGTTCAACAAGATAAAGGATCTGCCCTGAATGAAAGCGGCAGGCCCTCCGCTTTAACACCGCCTTAACAAAAGGGCAAGCATGCGCCTCACCTATCGGTATTTCCTGCAGCCTCGACCGCCGAGCACAGCGCGAACGAAGCGGCGAATTGTGCGTATCAGAGAGGACGAAAAAACCGACAACCGTTAGGTGTATATATGCAACCACCACCCGAAAACCGTCAGGCTTGGTGGAGCCGTTTCCAGACCCTCCTGGATGAGCAGGAGGAGTGGCCGACGCAGTACCTCTTCAAGTTCATCGTCCCGCGCGCCCAGCAGGCGGCCTTGGAGGAGGTCTTCGACGGCAACCCCGTCACCGTGCGTGCCTCGACGAAAGGCAACTACGTGAGCGTGACGGCGCGCATAGAAATGGCCTCCAGTGAGGACGTCATCGCCGTCTACCGCGAGGCCGGCAAGATCGAAGGCGTGATCTCGCTCTGAGCAGCGGCGCCCCCCTACCCAGCCCTCGTTCGGCCCCTGTGCCGGGCGAGGGCTTTTTTACAACGTTGCACTTCCGGCGGACACGCCCCCCTCCCCCGGCGTTTCTCTCTCCTTAATCAGAGAAACCCATGAAAGGCCTTGTAAGAAAACCATACACCCTCATCGCCCTCCTGCCGGCCCTGCTGCTGGGGAGTTGCACCTGCAACCCGGACAGCGTCAACCGGGGCGACGTCAACGTGATCTCGGTGGAGCAGGAGTGGCAGATGGGCGAGCAGTTCGCCGCCGAGGTCAGCCGGCAGGTCACCCTCGTCGCGGACCCTGTGGTGCAGGGCTTCGTCGCCCAACTCGGCGAGCAGATCGTGGCGGAGACGGAGTTGGCGGGGCAGGACTGGCAGTTCTACGTCGTCGCCGACCCGGCGCTCAATGCTTTTGCCCTACCGGGCGGGCACGTCTACGTCACCACCGGATTGATCGCCGCTGCCTCGGGGCCGTCGGAGCTGGCGGGGGTGATGGGACACGAGATCGCGCATGTCGTCGCGCGGCACCACAGCGAGCGGCTCACTAAGGTCTACGGCCTCAACTTCGCTGCGCGGCTGCTGATGGGCGAGGACCCAGGCATGGTCGAGCAGATCGTGGCGCAGATCGTCGGCAGCGGCGTCGTGGCCAAGTTCTCCCGCAACGACGAGCGCGAATCCGACCGCCTGGGGCTGCGGTTCATGCACGATGCCGGCTACGCTCCCACCGCGATGGCGACGATGTTCGAGGCGCTGCTGGCCCAACGGGAACGCCGCCCCACCCTCGTTGAGCGCTTCTTCGCCTCCCACCCCCTCACTGAAGAACGCATCGCCAACGTGGAGGAGATGGCGGAGGATTTCCCGCCGGAAAGCGCCCCCGCGTCCTCGGACTCCGCCTTCCGGCAGGTGCAACAGCGCGTAGAGCAGGCGAGGTGACGACAAATTGTATGGACGTTTGCACTTACGGACGAGCGTGAACCTGAGATCGTCCACACGATCATACTCCCACACGTCCATACTCCAGATTACGCCACGACCAGTCTCGGCGCCAGCCCCATCGCCTGCACCTGCGCGCGGATCTCGTCCTCGTAGAGCGGATTCATGACGATGACCACGTCCGGCGCATAGCTTTCGAGAAAGGCGGGCGCGACGATCTCCTGCCCCGTGCCGGCCACATGCCGCCCCTGCTTCCTCGGGTTGATATCTACCACGTAATCGATTCTGTCGCGCACGTCCAGGAGGTTGAGGATCGTCACCCCTTTGGAACCGGCGCCCCAGATGACGGCCCGCTGCTGCCTCGCGTTGAGGTCTTCCAACAGAGCGCGCCACGCCGCTACTTTCCTTTCGTAGCGCTCGGCGAAGTCGGCGACGGTTTCTGCCATTTCCTCAGGGGAAGGGGCCATGTCAGGACGTTTGGCGGCAGGACCGGGCACCGCTTCGAGGCAGAGGTATTGCCCGCCGAAGGCCTCCCGCACCTCCGTCACGCCAAAGCCCTCGGCCTCAAAAAGATGGGCCATCGAGGCAGGGCTAAAGTAGGAGAAGTGCTCGTAGATCAGGTCCCACACGGCCAGGTCGCGCAGCGTCGCCAGCACGTTGGGCACCTCGAAGAAAACGGTCGTCGCCTGCCTCTCCACGGCGCGGCGCACGGTGCCCACAAAGGCACGCGGCGCCTCGACATGTTCGAGGACGTGCCGGCAGCAGACGAGGTCGGCCCGGTGGTGGGCGTATTTCTCGGAATAAAGATCCTGTACCACCTCGAAGCGGGCCGCACCGTTAGCGCCCAACGCTGGCTCATAGCTCGGGTCGAATCCCAGCCCATGGTTATCGCCGCGCTCGCACAGCATCTGCAAGAAATCCCCCTTGCCGCAGCCGATCTCTACCACCTGCTTGCCCCGGAGGGCGTGGCGCTCGATGAGGCGGTCGGCGAGGGAGAGGGCGTACTGCTGGAAGCGCGGCGAGAAGTGGAGGGAGTTCTCGTACACCTGGTCGTAGGTGATGAGGGCCGGGTCGAAAGCGGCATTAAAGACGTGACCGCACGCCGGGCAGAAAGTAAGGTATAGGGCGCCACGCGGCGCGGCGAGGGCCGCCGCGCGTGAGGGCCACAGCACGTTGCACAGGACGGGCACCGACGGGATCTCAATGAAAACTTCTGTCCGGGCGTTCTCGCAGACCGGGCAGGGACGTTGCGTTGATCGAGTGTCAAGCATGAAACGGCGCCGTTTGCCACGAACTATCAGGGGCGTCTCGAAGATAGAAGATGGAGAATGGAAGATGGAGAGCACCACGCAGCACCTGCCTCGCCATCATCCATCCTCTATCCTCTATCCTCCATCAGTACCGGGGCGTCGATAGGCAGCACCTGCGGCGCCAGCTCCATCCGCCCGAGGTCGCGCTGGATTTCGCTTTGGTAGATCGGGTTCATCACCACCACCACGTCCGGCGGATCTGCACGCAGGGCTTCGGGGCCGACGACAGCGTGACCGGTGCCGGCGAGGAAGGTACCTGCTTTGTGCGGGTTGATGTCCACCGCGCAGGCGACCTCGTCCGAGAGTTCGAGCGTGGTGAGGAAGGCGACGGCCTTGGAGCCCCCGCCCCACAGCACCACCCGCTTGTTCTCTTGTTGCATCGCCCGAAGCGCCTGCCGCCAGCCCGCGCGCTGCGCCTCAATCTGCGCGGCAAACGCCGCCACCTCCCGACGCAGCACCGCAGGCGCTTCCTCCTGGGGTAGCGGCGGGGCGGCGGGGCCGGGGCGCGCCTCGATCATCAGGTACTGGTCGTCGTAGTCCGTCCACAGGTTCAGCACGTCGAAGCCCTGGCGGCGGAACAGGCGGGCGAGCGAGCCGGGGCTGAAATAGGAACAGTGCTCGTAGTAGAAATCCCAGAACGCGCCCTCCCCAAGAATACGACGCACCTCGGGAATCTGGAAGAAGACGACCGCGTCCGGCTGCCCGTCGAGCGAGCGGCGCACGGTGCCGACGAAGGCCGCCACGTCGGCTATGTGTTCGAGCGTCATCTTGCAGCAGACGAAATCGCCCTGCACGTCGGCGTACTTTTCGGAGTAAAGGTCCTGCACGAAACGGATGCGGTGGGCGGCGGGGCTGGCGTTGCGGGCCGGCACGTAGGCCGGGTCGAAGCCCACCCCCGTGTTCTTGCCCAGTTCGCACAGCATCGTCAGAAACTCGCCCTTGCCGCAGCCGATCTCGACGATACGTTTGCCCCGCAGGTCGTACCGCGCAATCAGATCCTCGGCCAGGCGACGGTGGAAGGCGTTGAACGTGGCCGAGAAACCCTGCGTCTCCTCGTACTCGGTCGAGTAGTGGAGCCGGCTTTCGTCGAAGGCGCGGTTGAAGATAAAGCCACAGGCGTTGCAGAAGGCGATATCGAGGTCGCCGGTGGGGAAGGCGAGGGCGTCGGCGCGCGTGCGGATCTTCATGACGCTGTGGACGGGCACACCCTTCACGGCGTAGAACCCGTCGATTTCGTCGGCGCCGCAACTCGGGCAGCAGATTTTCACGTCCATCGTTCGGAGCATCAGAACGCAGAGGATTCGGCTCGAAGAGATTCCCTCTACTTATCGGTACATCACGACCAAACTACAGAAAGGGCGTCAGCCTCACACGTGTAGCGTCGCCCTATTCACGGGCGGGGTAAAATAATTGCAGAAAGGCCCACCGATCTCATGGACCGGTGGGCCTCCTGGTTTTCGCGCATCCTCGAAAAGTCTACCGCTCGGTCTCGGCCCGCAGTTCTTCGGGGGCGCCGTCGCCGGTGAGGCCGTTGGTGAGGGCGGGCTGCGGCGCCGGCGGCGCGGCGAAGCCATCCGTGCCGAGACCCTCGGCAAGCGCCGTAACTTCCTTCTTCCCGAAGACGGATGCAAGGTGCAGCCCAAGCGAGTCGAAGGTTGAGTACATCACCGGGACGATGACGAGCGTGAGGAACGTGGCGAAGGTGAGGCCGCTGATGATGGCCGTGCCCATCGGCCCCCAGAACTGCGTGTTTTCCGAGCCGATGTTAAAGTTCGGATCCCAGTTCGTCAGCAGCCCCACGAAATCGACGTTTATGCCGAAGGTGAGGGGCACCAGGCCGATGACGGTGGTGAGGGCCGTCAGGATGACCGGGCGCAGGCGCGTGGCGCCGCCCTCAATGATGGCGTCGCGCTTCTCCATGCCGCGCTCCCGGAGCTGCATGATGTAGTCGATCAGCACGATGTTGTTGTTGACGACGATGCCCGCGAGCGAGATGACACCGATGAAGGTCATCAGGCCGTAAGGCGTACGCGTCAGCAGCAGGCCCAGCAACACGCCGATGAGGCTGAGCCCCACCGCCACCATGATGATGAACGGCGCCGAGACGCTGTTGAACTGGGCGATCATGATCATGAAAATGAGCGCTACGGCGATCAGGAGGGCGGTCGTCAGGAAGCCGAAGGCCTCGGCCTGCTCCTCGTTCTGGCCGGTGTACGCCATGTCGTAGCCCGCCGGCAGCTCGGCCTCGTAGTCGGCCAGGTAGGCCTGCACCTGCCCCAGGACGGCCTGGGCGTTGTAGCCCTGCATCACGTCGGCGCTGACGATGCCCACGCGCCGGGCGTCGAGGTGGGTGATAGAGCCGGGGCCGCCGCTCTCCTGCAGGTCCGCCACGGCGGTGATGGGGATCTGCTGGCCCTCGTACTTGATCGTCAGGTTCTTGACGCTCTCCAGGCTACCGCGCTGGTCCTCAGCCAGGCGCACGATGATGTCGTACTCGTCCTGCCCGGTGCGGTAGGTGCTCGCCTCAATACCGTTGATGGCGGCCCGCACCGTGTTGGCGATCTGGAACGTGTTGAGGCCAAACCGCCCTGCCCGCTCCCGGTCGATGTTCACGCGCAGTTCTGGGCGGCCCGCGTTGAGGTTGTCCGCCACGTCGACGAGGCCGGGGATACGGTCGGTATCGGCCGCCTGCAACAGCATCTGCTTGAGGTCGCCCACGATACGCTCGATACGGGCGAACTCCGGCCCGGTCACTTCGATGTTGACGGGCGGGCCGGTATCCGGGCTCCAGCTATCCTTGGCGATGTCCACCTCCACGCCGGGGATGCCCTGGAACTGCTCGCGCAGGCGGGCCATCGTCACCTTGCTGGACGTTTCGCGGTCCTCGTAGTCGATCAGGTTGAGCGTCAGGCGGCTGCGCTCGGGGCTGGCCGCGCCCCCGCCGAACTGCGCGTCCGAACTCACCCCCACGCCGACGAGCATATTTTTGAGGTTCTCGGAGACGGTCGGGTCATCGGCCACGAGAGTGTTCAGGCGCCGCTCGGCTTCATCCGCAATCTGGTTGCTCGTCTCGATGTTGGTGCCGAGCTGGCCGGCGAGGGTGATGTTGATGAGGGCGGGGTCGGTGTCGGGGAAAAGCTCGGTGCCGGGATTGGCCACGCCGTACATCAGCAGGATGGCGAAGAGGGCGCCGAGGGTGCCCGTCAGCAGGCGGGCGCGGTTGTCCGTCAGCAGCAGCCGCGTGCGCCGGTTGAAGAGTGCCCCGAGCAGGCCCACGAGCACGATGACCGCCGGCAGGATCAGCAGGTTGACGATGCTGACGAGTTCGACCTCGCGCGGGCTCAGGTACATGATGAAGGCGATGGTCGCCGCCACCGCGCCGAAGATCAGCCCGGCCTTGATGCTCACCCGTCCGCCCAGGTAGATGCTTTCGAGGGCGTGCAGGAAGATGCCGAGCACGCCGACGACGAGGAGGACGCCACCGGGAATGAGCAGGATGGCGCCCGCCATCCCCCCTGCGAAGCTGCTGATGACGCCGCCCAGGATGAGCAACACGAAGCCGAGCGTGAAGCTGCCGAGAGCGAGCGTGTTACGCAGGAAGGCCCGCTTCACGCTATAGTCGCGCTGGAGCATCCAGCCGAGGAAGGCCCGGTAGCGCTTGATAACACGCGGCATGCCCCGCTGCACGAACCGTTTGCCGATGGGATCGAAGACCCGCTTGTGCAGCAGAATCAGGAGGGGCACGGCGAGGGCGAGCACCACCAGCATCTTGTAGTTGGCAAACGCCAGCACGAGGCCCAGCACCAGCACCACCCCGGCCGCGATGATTTTCACCATGCGCGGGCGCGCGGGGCGCTCCTCGTCGTCCAGCCGCACGAAGATGCCGGTGATGACGGGGTTGATGATGAGCGCCACGAAGAGCGACGCCGAGAGCGTGATGATGAGCGTGAGGGGCAGGTAGCTCATCCACTCGCCCATGATGCCGGGCCAGAACAGCATTGGCGCGAAGGCCGCCACCGTCGTCGCCGTGGACGCCACCACGGCGCCGGCCACCTCGGCCGTGCCCAGCCGCGCCGCCTCGAACCGCGAATACCCTTCCTCCCTGAAGCGGTAAATGTTCTCCACAATCACCACCGCATTGTCCACCAGCATGCCGAGGGCGATGATGAGGGAGAAGAGGATGGTGAAGTTGAGCGTCTGGCCCATGGCCTGGAAAACCATGAACGTGATGAACATCGAGAGCGGAATGGCGATGCCGACAAGTGCAGCGTTGCGCACGCCAAGGAAGAACAGGAGGACGGCGATGACGAAGATGATGCCGGCGATGATGTTGTTCTCCAGGTCCTTCACCATCGCTTCCACCTGCTCGCTCTGGTCGCCCGTGATGACGACCTGCGTGCCGCTGGGGAAGGGGAAGGTGGCGAGCGTCTGCTGCACCGCCTCGGCCGCCTCCAGGATGTTCGAGCCGGAGCGTTTCTTGACGCCGAGGTTGATCACCTGAAGCGTCTCGACTTCGTCCGTTGGCAGGACGGTCAGGTGGTCCTCCTCGTCCTCTATTTTGAGGACACGCAGGCGGGCGTAGCTCGCGCGCTCCTTGAAGCCGAAGACGACGTCGGCCACGTCGCGCACGTAGATGGGCGTGCCGCCGGGGCTTTCGATGACCAGGTTCTCGATCTCCGCCTCGGGGTTCTGGAACTCGCCGTCGATGCGGACGAGGTAGTTGAGCCGGTCCACGTCCACCGAGCCGCCGGGGAGGTTGGTGTTCTCCTCGCGGATGGTGGTGATGAGGTCGTCGAATTCGAGGTTGTAG
>JAHEMB010000136.1 GCA_024643915.1 Rhodothermaceae bacterium
CCCAATCCGAGACATGGTTTCTCTCTGCTTGCTCTATCGATGGCGTTCCAGGAAGCAACGGGCGGCGCGGCGCCGCCGGTGCTAGTAGATGTAGGCGAGGACCTCGCCGCCGACGTTTATGCGCTTCGCCTCTTTGTTCGTCATCACCCCATGCGAGGTGGAGAGGATGGCAACGCCGAGGCCGTTCTTTACGCGCGGCAAATCATCGGCGCCGACGTACTTGCGCAGGCCCGGCGTGGAGACGCGCTTGAGTTCCTGGATGACGGGGTTGCCGTTGGCGTCGTACTTCAGGTAGAGCCGCAGCAACCCCTGCTTGCCATCGTCGATGTTGAGATAATTGCGGATGTAGCCTTTCTCCGTCAGGATCTGCGTCATCGCCCGCTTCAACTTCGAAGCGGGGATATCGACGTGGCGATGCCTGGACTGCTGCGCGTTGCGAATGCGCGTGAGGAAGTCGGCTACGGGATCAGTAATAACACCCATCTTTTTTCTCAGTCTTCAGCCAGTTCGCTCTGCTCGACGCATCGAGATGCTTGGAGCGCTTAGCTAAATGATGTAAAGGAGCTTTCAACGGTCAGCCGTCAGCCTTTTCTTGCTGGCTGCTGAAAGCTGATCGCTGACAGCTTTTTACCAGCTTGCTTTGCGGACGCCGGGGATCTTGCCTTCGCGGGCCATCTCGCGGAACACGATGCGCGAGACGCCGAACTGCCGAAGGTAGCCCCGGGACCGGCCCGTGAGCGCGCAGCGGTTGTTGAGGCGGACGGGGCTGGCGTTGCGAGGAAGCTTCTGCAAGCCCTCCCAGTCCTCGTCCTCCTTCAGCCGGCGCCGCTTCTCGGCGTACTTCGCCACCATACGACGGCGCTTCTTCTCCCGAGCGATCCAGCTTTTCTTTGCCATAACAGGGTTGGGTCTATCGTGTATTCGTAAAAAGCGCGGTTACCCGGCTTCCACTTCAGCTTCAGTCTTCTCTTCTTCGCGGCGCACGAAAGGCATACCGAGGGCTTTCAGGAGGGCATGGGCCTCCTCGTCAGTGTTCGCCGTTGTCACGAAGGTCACGTCGAGGCCGCTGATGCGGTCCACTTTGTCGACGTTGATCTCCGGGAAGATGATCTGCTCCTTGATGCCGAGCGTGTAATTGCCCCGCCCGTCGAAGCTGCGATCCGGCACGCCGCGGAAGTCGCGGACGCGCGGCAGCGCTAACGTTACGAGGCGGTCGAGGAACTCCCACATGCGATCACTCCGTAGCGTGACGGAAGCGCCGACCGGGTAGCCCTCGCGGATCTTGAAGTTGGACACGCTCTTGCGCGCCCGGCGAACGATGGGCTGCTGCCCGGTGATCCGGCGCAACTCCTCGATGGCATCGTCGAGCACCTTCTGGTTCGCCGACGCTTCGCCAACGCCTTTGTTGACGCTGATTTTGACGAGGCGCGGCACCTCCATCACGTTCTCGTAGCCGAACTGCTTGGTGAGGGCAGGCACGACCTCGTTGCGGTACTGCTCTTTAAGTCTCGGTGTGTAAGCCATGCTTCTTCTTCAGTCTATCGCCCCGGTGCGGCCCGCGAGGGCAGTCGAGTAAAATGGTTGCCAGCTCCGCTGGTTCCACCTGCATTCAGGCTTCATTTACGAGCCGACGAGAGGATGAATGGATGAGAGGACGAGGTTCAGGATTTCGTTTCGTCGTTTCGTCGGCTCGTCTAGCGGTCCAGCTCCTCGCCCGTAGTTTTGGCGTAGCGGATCCAGTGGCCGCGCCCCGTCTCCGGGTCCTCGATCCACTTGCGGCCCACCCGCGTCGCGTCACCGTTCGAGTCGAGCGGCATCACGTTCGAGGCATGGATCGTCATCTCACGTTCGACACGCCCACCCTGCGGGTACAACTGGTTGGGCTTCTGGTGCCGGGTGCGCACGTTGACGCCTTCAATGATGACGCGCTCGGTCTTGGGGTAAATGCGCAGGATCTTGCCCTGCTTGCCCCGGTCGTTGCCCGAGAGCACGCGCACCACGTCGCCTTTCTTCACGTGCAGCTTCTTCTGCTTGTTCTTCGTTCGTGGCATCTTTCTAAGGGTTTCCGGTTGTCGGTTTTCGGTTCTCGGTTGTCTCCAACTGGAAACCGGAAACAGTAAACCGTGAACTTGTCTAGAGGACTTCGGGGGCTAGGGAGACGATGCGCATGAACTGGCGTTCGCGCAATTCGCGGGCGACCGGCCCGAATATGCGAGTGCCGCGCGGCTCGTCGTTCTGGTTGAGCAGCACCGCCGCGTTCTCGTCGAACCGGATGTAGGAACCGTCGTCGCGGCGCAGTTCCTTCTTAGTGCGCACCACCACGGCCCGCGAGACTTCACCTTTCTTGATGTTGCCGCCGGGGATGGCCGACTTAACGGACACGATGATCTTGTCGCCTACCCTCGCGTAGCGCCGGCCGCTGCCACCGAGCACACGGATGCAAAGCACTTCCTTGGCTCCGCTGTTGTCGGCAACCGCCAGTCTCGACTCTTGCTGAATCATTGTCTTCCTTCAGGTTTCGGGTTTCGAGTGTCGGGTTTCGGGTTGGGCTTTCAGAACTCGCCACCCGAAACGTACAACGCGAAACAATTCTATTTGGCGCGTTCGACGATCTCGACGAGCCGCCAGCGCTTGTTCTTGCTGAGCGGACGCGTTTCCATGATGCGGACGGTGTCGCCTTCACCGGCGTCATTGTTTTCGTCATGCGCCATCAGCTTGGTCGTCTGCTTGATGAACTTCCCGTAGATGGGATGCTTGATCTGGCGCTGGATAGACACCGTGATGCTTTTGCTCATCTTGGCACTGGTGACGAGGCCGACGCGCTCCTTGCGCATGGTGCGCTCCAACGTCGTCTCCTCTGCCTCCGGGGCGGCGGTTTCCTGGGGCGCCTGCGGCGCGTTTTCCTGGGTCGTTTCCATGGGTTCCTCCTGGCTTGGTGAGCCGTAGACCGTTTCCTCACCAACTACCGTTTATGGGTTACCGGCTGCAGGGTCGGGGCCGAAGGCGCCCTACCCTTCCACCGTTTCTTTCTGATCAAGGACGGTTTGCAGACGCGCGATGAGCCTGCGCTTGTCGCGCAGAATCATCGGGTTCTCCAACCGCGCGATGGCGTGCTGGAAGCGGAGCTGCCGAAGCTGGTCCGTCTCTTCCTGGATGCGCCGCTGGATTTCCTCGGCGCTCATTTCGCGTATTTCTTTCGCTTTCATCGTAGCTCGCAAGTTTCAGATTCGCTCGGCGAAGTGGGCCGTTAGCCGCGCGTCACTTCGGCCGGCGTGTAGTCGGGCCGGACGACGAATTTCGTTTTGATGGGCAGCTTGTGCTGGGCCAGGCGCATGGATTCCTGCGCCAGTTCCATCGAGATGCCACCGCCGACCTCGAAGAGGATGCGGCCCGGGCGCACGGGCGCCACCCAGAACTCGGGCGAGCCCTTGCCTTTCCCCATGCGGGTTTCAGCAGGCTTCTTCGTGATGGGCTTGTCCGGGAAGATGCGGATCCACACCTTACCGGTACGCTTCATGCGGCGGGTCATCGCGATACGAGCAGCTTCGATCTGGCGGCTGGTGATGCGGCCCGGCTCGAGCGCCTTGATCCCGAAATCGCCGAAATCGATGCGCGCGCCCCGGCCCGCATTGCCCTTGATGCGGCCCTTCTGATACTTACGGTACTTTGTGCGCTTGGGCATTAACATAGCGTCACCTCTCTATCTGGCGCCCGCCGGCAAAGACCGGCTGGGGCTGCTGTAAAAGTTATTGTTGTTATTCGCTGCTGCCGCGTCCACGGCCCCGGCCACCACGGCCCCGGCCGCCACCACCACCGCCGCTGCCACCACGACCGCGACCGCCGCCGCCCTCGCGGCCACCGCCGTCACGGCCGCCCTTCCCCCCATCGCGACCACCGCCTCGGCGGCGGCGCGGGGGCGGGCCCTGCTGCTGCATCTGCTGCTGGCGCTGCGCCTGCACGTTTGGGCTCAGGTCGGGCTTGCCGAGGATCTCGCCCCGGTAAATCCAGACCTTGACGCCGGTGGTACCGTAAATAGTAAATGCCGTGGCCTCGGCGTAGTCGATGTCCGCACGAATGGTGTGGAGCGGCACGCGGCCCTCCAGGTACTGCTCCGTCCGGCTCATCTCAGCCCCACCCAGGCGACCGCCCACCTTGATGCGGATCCCCTCAGCGCCCATCCGCATGGCTGCGGTGATAGTCTGCTTCATGGCCCGCCGGAAGGAGACACGCCCTTCGAGCTGCTGCGCGATGTTCTGAGCAACGAGGCTGGCGTCCAATTCGGGCCGCTTGATCTCGTTGATGTTGATCTGGATGTCCTTGTTCGTGAGCTTCTTCAGCTCCTCGCGCAATTTCTCCACTTCGGTGCCGCCGCGTCCGATGACGACGCCGGGACGGGACGTGTGCAGCGTTAGAATCACCCGCTTCGGCGTCCGTTCGATGACGACGCGGCTCAGGCCCGCCCGCCGCAGGCGCGCGTTGAGGTACCGCCGGATCTCCTCGTCTTCGAGGAGCTTCTCCGGCAGATCTTTCTCGGCGTACCAGTTGGAGTCCCAGCCGCGAATGACGCCCAGGCGAAACCCTACAGGATGCGTTTTCTGACCCATAATTCGATTTTGGATTTTGGATTTTGGATTTTGGATTGGATGCTCCCTGTGGAGCCGTCCGCAACCCGAAATCGGCCATCCCTCTTTTCGTTTAGGCTTCTTGTAGCTCTTCTTGGTCCGCCGACGCGACGACCACCGTGAGGTGGCTGAGGCGCTTGCGGATGGGGTGCGCCCGACCACGCGGCGCGGGGCGAAAGCGCTTGAACTGCGGCCCCTCGTCCACGCGAATCTCCCGGATGACGAGGTCGTTCTCGTCGAAACGCTCTTCCTCGTGCTTGTTCATCAGGTTGTGCACCGCCGACTCAATCGTGAGCCGGATGGGGCGCGTCGCTTTCTGCGGCGTGAAGGCGAGGACGTCGAGCGCCTCGGCCACGCGCTTGCCGCGCACCAGGTTCACCACCACCCGCATCTTCCGAGGCGAGCTGCGAATGTATTTGCGTACCGCTCTTGCTTCCATCGTTCTATCTGGTTTACGGTTGACGGTTTGCAGTTCACGGTGGGTTAGCCTTCCTAACCGGAAACCGCGAACCGGGAACCGAAAACTTTCCTATCGTTTGCCGCGGCGGTCGACTTTGCCGCCAGCGTGGCCGCGAAAGACGCGCGTGGGGGAGAACTCGCCGAGCTTGTGACCCACCATGTTCTCCGTTACGTAGACCGGGATGAACTGCTTGCCGTTGTGCACGGCAAACGTGTGGCCCACGAACTCCGGCGTGATGAGCGAACCCCGGCTCCAGGTCTTGACGACCTTCTTCTTGCCGCCCCGGTTCAGCTCATCAACCTTCCGCTGGAGCTTGTAATAGACGAAAGGTCCTTTCTTCAGCGAACGTGCCATGTCTTTTCTCTAGCTGTCAGCAGTCAGCGGTCAGCGGTCAGCTTCTTGCCCTTCCGGCTGAAAGCTAAACACTGAAAACTGATCGCTTATGTTATTTTTTGCCGCGTCGGCGGACGATGTATTTATTGGAGGGCTTGCGCTTTTTACGCGTCTTGTAGCCCTTGGCCGGCACACCCGTGGGCGAGCGCGGGTGGCCACCCGAAGCCTTGCCTTCGCCACCGCCCATCGGGTGATCGACCGGGTTCATGGCGACGCCGCGCGTCTTGGGGCGTACACCTAGCCAGCGCTTCCGGCCCGCCTTCCCAAGGTCGATGTTCATGTGGTCGGGGTTGGAGGTGGTGCCGATGGTAGCGCGGCACACGACGGGCACCATGCGCGTCTCGCCCGAGGGCAGCTTGAGCGTGGCGTACTTGCCTTCACGGGCCGTCAGCTGGGCGTAGGTGCCGGCGCTACGCGCCATCTGCGCACCCTTGCCCGGCTTCATCTCGATGGCGTGGACGAACGTACCGACGGGGATATTCGCGAGCGGCAGGCAATTGCCCGGCTCGGGCGCAGCCTTCTCACCGTTCTCCACCGTCTGCCCCACCTGAATCTCGTTCGGGGCGATGATGTAGCACTTTTGCCCGTCGGCGTAAACCAGCAGGGCGATGCGCGCCGAGCGGTTCGGGTCGTATTCGATAGCGGCAACCTTGGCCGGCACACCGTCCTTGTTGCGCTTGAAGTCGATGATGCGGTAGCGGCGCTTGTGGCCGCCGCCCTGGTGCCGCACCGTGATGCGGCCTCGGTTGTTGCGCCCGCCCTTCTTCTTGATGGGCGCCAGCAGGTTCTTCTCGGGCTCGCTCTTCGTAATCGTGTCGAAGGCTGAAACCGAGCGCTGCCGCTGTCCGGGCGTTACCGGCTTGAGTTTTCTAAGTGCCATGTTGTTATGGGTTTTTCTGGAGGCTTACCTGCCCGCCGGCCCTTTCCGGCAGGCTTTGCGCCGTTTTTGTTCTTTGTTCTTCGTGCTTCGGGGGCCGGCCGCTCTTCCAAAGTAACGAAGAACGACAGCGAGCAAAGCAAGCGTCCGAAGTACGAAAGACTAAACCTGCTCAAAGAAATCGATCTGCTCGCCGCTGGGGTCGAGCGTGACGATGGCTTTCTTGAAGGAGGGGGTGCGACCCTGCACCCGGCCGCGCTTGGTGAACTGGCTGCGCCGCTTACCGCGCACCACCATCGTCCGCACCTCTTTCACCTGTACGCCAGGGTAGCGCGCTTCCACCGCCTTCCGAATCTCGATCTTGTTCGCCTTCTTCTCGACGACGAAGGAGTAATGACTGCCCTCCATGAGAGCGGTCGCCTTCTCCGTCACGTATGGGCGAATGAGTATTTCTCTTGCCATGTCTCTGGTTGGTTGTCGGTCGCAGGTCGTCGGTTATCGATTGCGTTGATCAACCGAAAACCTCGGGCTGGGAACCGGTAGCTTTATTCGGCGACGGCTTCTTTCTCGCCGAGCGCTTCGGTGAGGGCCTCCAGGGCGCCTTCTTGCATGATGATCACGTGCGCATCAAGCAGGTCGAGCGTGCAGGCCCCGGCGGCGCGGCGGACCGACACCTTGGGAATGTTACGGCTCGACTTATAGAGCACGCGGTCGCCTTCGGCGGTGAGGATGAGGACCTTGCGGCCCGTCACTTCCATCTCCTTCAGGAAGCTGGCCACCTCGCGTGTGCTAGGAGCGTCGAGCTTGAAATCCTCAACGATGCGGAGGGCCTCCTCGCGCGCTTTGTAGGTCAGCGCCGAGCGCCGCGCGAGCTGCTTCGTCTTGCGGTTAACGCTCAGCTTGTAGTTGCGCGGGCGCGGGCCAAACATGGTGCCGCCGCCTCGCCGGATGGGCGATTTCACGTCGCCGGCACGGGCATGGCCGGTTCCTTTCTGGCGGTACAGTTTGCGCCTGGAGCCGGCCACCTCGCTCCGCTCTTTGGCCTTGTGCGTGCCCTGGCGGGCCGCCGCCTGGATGGCACGCACGTCCAGCCAGAGGGCGTGGTCGTTGGGCTTGATGTCGAAGACCGAGGGGTCGAGCGTGACCGTGCGGCCCGCGTCGCTCCCGTCCTGCCGGTAAACTTTGAGTTCCATGATCTATGTCGTGATGCGTGATGCGTGATGCGTGAGGATGGTTTCCTCCCGCGTTGCGCCGCACGATTTACGCTTTCTTATAGAGTTTCACGATGCCTTTCTTCGGGCCGGGCACGGCGCCCTGCACGAGGATGAGGTTGTGCTCGGGCAGGATGCGGACGACCGTCAGGTTCTTGACCTTAACGCGGTCGTTGCCCATGCGGCCCGCCATGCGGATGCCTTTGAAGACACGCGAGGGGTCGGACGAGGCGCCGATGGAGCCCGGC
>JAHEMB010000137.1 GCA_024643915.1 Rhodothermaceae bacterium
GGACGCAATTGCGTTACCCACACTTGGATGTTTGTTGGCTGCCGGGGAGCAGTTGAAGATACAGGCGGTGTATACCCAGCCTGATCGTGCGCGAGGATCCGGCGGAACGCGTCGAGATAGGCTGCGTCGCCGGTGCGGGCGGGGAGGGGGATGTTGATGGTGGCGCCGCGCCCGCGCCCTGTGCCCGTCTCTTCGACAGTGCCGGTGCCGGGGTAGAGCGGCGCCTGGTGGAGGCTCGCGTAGAGCACGTCGGGGTCATTATAGAAAACGTCCTGCGTGCCGTTGCCGTGATGCACGTCGAAATCGACAATCAAGACGCGTTCGAGGCCGTATGCGCGATGTAACCACCGTGCGGCTATAGCGACGTGGTTGAGCAGGCAGAAACCCATTGCCTGGTCGGGGGTGGCGTGGTGCCCTGGCGGGCGCGTCGCAGCGAACCCGTTGTCCGCCTCGCCCTCGACGACGGTGCGGCAGAGTGCCAGCAGGCCGCCCGTCGCCGCGCGCGCCACGTCAAGGCTCGCCGGGGTGGCGTAGGTGTCCACGTCGAGTTGCGCGCCGCCGGCAGCTACCGCGTTCTGGAGGCGCTGCACGTAGTCCGCCGTGTGCGCCAGCGTCATTTCCTCCTCGCCTACCGGTAAGGCGTCGAGGTGTAGCAGTTCCTCCCAGAGCGGATCCACGCGCAGCAGTTCGATTACGGCCTGCAACCGCTCCGGGCGCTCCACGTGCCCCGGCTTCTTGTGGGCCTCATGGTTTTGCTGGTGATAGAACGCTGTGGTCATAGAAATGAAATTTCACTCTTCGGACGCGCGCCTACTTTCCGAGGACAAGAAACGAAGAACAAAAGCGAGCGCAGCGAGCGTACGAAGAACAAAGCACGAAAAGCCTCCTCAAGCGACTTCCCTCGGCGCCAGCGCCACCTCTTTCGGATAGCACACGTACGGCTTGACGACGAAGCGTGTCAGCTCGGAGACGGCGCTCGTGTCGGCGCTCTCGGACAGCTCGCTCACCTGCCCGTCCCGGTCGAGCAGGTAGATCGAATCTTCGATAGGCTCGTAGGCCGTGTGCCGTGAACGGTCGAGGGCGAGATAGTACGTGGCCTCCTCGTCGGCGCGGGCACGGTCGCTCAGGCCCTCCGCGACGAGCCAGTCGGCCACCTGCGTGCGCCACGCCGCTACCTGGTCGTCGTCGGGCGGTTCGGGAAGGAAAGTGGTGCGGAAAAACTGGCGGTTCACAAAACGGTGCGCGAGGTCAGCCAGGATGCGGTCGTCGCTCTGCATCCACTGCTTGAGGCTGAAGTAGACGTCGGTATCGTCGAGGCGGCAGAAGGCGCGGCGTACGTCGGGGCGCGCCAGGTCGGCTCGGTCGATGGGGTGGCGGAGGAAGAAGAGGAGGGCGGGGGAGCAGCCCTCGCCCACGTCGGCGCGTCCGTCGTGCAGATGGCTCCGCACGCGGCGGAAGATGGCGCGGAGGAGCTGATCGCCAGCCAGCACGGTCTTGTGGAGGTACACCTGCCAGTACATCAGTCGCCGCGCGATGATGAAGTTTTCCACCGCATAAATACCCTTCGACTCGATCACGATGTCGGCTCCTGCAGCTCCTTCGAGCGGGTGGACGCGCATCGTCTTGATGATCCGCTGCACTCCCACTTCGCCTTCGACCACGCCGGTGTAGAACGAGTCGCGGCGGAGGTAATCGAGCCGGTCCATGTCGAGCTGGCTGGAGACGAGCCGGTGGAAAAACGGGCGCTCATAGGTGCCGTCGAAAATCCGGAGGGCAAGGTCGAGCGCGCCGCCGAAGCGCTCGTTGAGGGCCACGAGGAGCACCCGGCTCATATCCTCGTGGAAGAAGTTCGAGATGAGTTCGTGTTCGAGGGTGTGCGAGAAGGGGCCGTGGCCGATATCGTGAAGGAGAGCAGCGGCGAGCGCGCCGAGGTATTCGTCCTGGGAGATGGACGTGCCTTTCTCTGAGAGGCTGTTGAGGACGTCCTGCATGAGCGCCATCGCGCCGAGAGCGTGGCCGAAGCGCGTGTGGTCGGCGCCGGAAAAGACGAGGTGGCCCACGCCGAGCTGCCGGATCCGCCGCAGCCGCTGCACCTCGGGTGCCTGGATCAGGTCGAGGATCAGGCGCTTGGGCACGGAGATGAAGCCGTGCACCGGGTCGGAGAAAATCTTGAAGCGGCTTTCCAAAAGTAGGTTGTCGGTTGGCCGGTTATCAGTTTTCTTTGAAGACAAACCCGGTGGGTCTGGAACGCGCTGCCGACCCTAGCGGAGCGGTCAACAAGGGCCGTTGGTGCAGGATTGAAGCGAACATCCTAGACCCGCCGGGTATATGCACGGCTTTTCATGCGGATTTTCTCCATGACGATCCGCGTTGATCCGTAAGATTCTTTCGGTAACCTGCGGTTTCGCGTCATCCACGCTCTATTCAATCGTAAAGTCCCATCCAGGCTCAACGACTAAATATCACAATCGAGGCGCCCCCCGCCTTCATCCCGAAGGCGCGGTACGCGCTGCGGATGCTACTGGCGCCGCTGGGAATCGATCCCCGGGAGGTGCCGCGCGCGACCCTGACGGCGCCTGGTCTCTGCTACAGCGCTTCGGGCGATGGCCTGCCGCCCGGTGTCCTCCACCTCCCGCTGCACGACGAAACGCTTGCCTATTTCTCCGGACGGAGAGCCTACGACGCCGGGCATGTACATCAGCTTGTGTGGGACGGCGACCAGTGGCCGGTGCTCTTCGGGACGGCGGCGGCGCCGGACCTCGTCGCGTCGGCGTTTTTCTGGCTGTCCGGGTGGCAGGAGTACACGACGGCGGCTCGGGATCGGCACGCGCGGTTTCCCCACGCGGCCTCGTTGCAGGCCCGGCTCGGCACCACCACACGCCCCCTCGTCGATGGCTATCGCGAGATGCTGGCCGCGCGGCTGCGCGCCCACGGCCTTCCGACGCAACGCCAGAGATGGGGCGCGCACGACTGGCTCCTCTGCCCCACACACGACATCGATTACCTGCGCAAGTGGCGGCCCGGCATGATCTATCGCGAGGGCGTCGAGTATTTTCTGCTGAACTATCGCCATGTCTCCGTTGGGGAGCGCGTCCGACGCCTGGGCCGCTTCGCCGCCGATTTCGCCCGGCCCGGCGACGTGTACCGAGGGGCTTTCGCACGGATGCAGGCCGAGGTGCAGCAGCGGGGCGGCACGGCCACCTACTTCCTCAAAGCCGGCGCCACCAGCGACCAAGACGTTGATTACTCCCTCACGAGTCGCTACGCACAGCGCAAGCTGGCTGAATTGAAAGCGGCAGGCTTCGAGATTGGTTTACACCCGAGCTACCATGCGCACACGCACGCCCGTCACTTGCAGGCCGAGCGCGACCGCCTAGTCGCTGCCGCTGGTGCGCCCGTTTCGGTGCGGCAGCATTACCTGCGTTGGGAAGCGCAGCGTACCCCCCGCCTCCAGCAGCAGGCCGGCTTTCTCATCGACTCCACGCTGGGCTTCGCTGAGCACGAAGGCTTTCGTAACAGCACTTGCCGCCCGTTTCAACTTTTCGACATCGGGGAGAATGCGCCGCTCGATTTGTGGGAGATGCCGCTGGCCCTCATGGAATCGGCCCTATTCAACCGCCGCATGCTCGAAGGCGAGGCTGCCTGGGAGGCCACGCGCCACATCCTCGACACCTGCCGGCGCTTCGGCGGGGCGTGCGTGATGCTGTGGCACAACGTCCTCTGGGACGAACTCGACCACCTCGGCTGGGGCGCACACTTCCTCCGCACCCTCGACTACGCCAAAGCGGAAGGCGCCAGCATCACCTCCCTCAAGCAGGCGATGGCGCTGGGCGAGGTTACCGGTTTCAGCCCTACGAACAGGCAATCGACAAGCGACAACTGACAATCCCAAACGCCTTACGCAGGCAACACCTCGATCTGCTCAGCCTCGCGGCGGGCCTCCACGGCTTCGGCGCGGCGGGCCAACTCGCGAAGCATGCCGGGGAAGATGAACTTGTGGGCGGGGTAGAAGAGGTACCAGTACAGGAAACCAAACAGCCCTTTCGGCTCGAAGAAAGCCGTCTGTGTCACGAGGGTGCGGTTGTTGCCAGCGTCCATTGAGGGCGCGATCTCGAACTGGAGCCAGGCCTTGCCGGGGACTTTCATCTCTGCGCGCAGCCGGAGCAAGCGGTTGGGCTCCACCGCTTCCACCCGCCAGAAGTCGAGAGCGTCGCCGGGGCGGAGGTGGGTGGCACTGCGGCGGCCCCGGCGCAGCCCCACACCACCCACGAGGAGGTCTATCAGCCCCCTGATTTCCCAGAGCACGTCTGCAGCGAGCCAGCCCGAGGTGCCGCCCAGCAGCGTCACGACCTCATAGACGCTCGCCGGCGAAGCCTCGACGAGGAGCTGGTGCCGCTCCTGGATCATGCCTTCTGCAACGTCCAACTCCTGGACGACCTGGTCGCCGCTCAGGCTGGAGGAGAGCGCGCCGTGCCAGGCCGTCTCCACGTCGCCCTGTGTGAAGCGGCGGAGGGCCAGGCGCACGGCGGCTTCGTACGAGAGCGGCTCGATGGAGAAGAGCTGTTCGGCGAGGTCGTCGTGGACCACCACTTCGTTGTCGAGTCCTTCGATGAGGGGGCGGGCGATGTCGTTGGTGATGGGCGTGACGAAGCCGACCCAGTGCGACGAGAGCCGCGGCGTGAGGAACGGCACGTTGACAATCATCCGCCAGAGCCCCCGGACCTGGGCGTACTGCATGAACATCTCGCCGTAGGTCAGCACGTCCTTCCCGCCGATCTCGATGATCCGCCCCGTGCTCTCCGGCACTTCCAGCGCCGCCGTCAAGTAGTCCAGTACGTTGCGCACAGCGATGGGCTGGGTAGGCGTCTGCACCCAGCGCGGGGTGATCATGATGGGCAAGCGCTCGGTCAGGTAACGGATGATCTCGAACGAGAGGCTGCCCGAGCCGACGATGACGGCGGCGCGGAACTCCGTCACGGGCACGTCCCACCGCCGCAGGTGCTCGCCCGTCTCCAGGCGACTCTTGAGGTGGTTCGACAGGCGCTCGCCTTTGGGCTGAATGCCGCCGAGGTAGATGATGCGCTGCACCCCCTGTTTCTGCGCCGCCTTGCCGAAGTTGTCCGCGGCGCGGCGGTCGCGCTCCAGGAATTCCTCTTCCCCTGCGGCAAGCGAATGGATGAGATAATAGGCGACGTCGATACCTTCCATGGCTGGCACGAGCGACTCGTAGCGAAGCGCATCACCCTGCACCGTCTCCACCTCGCTTTCCCAGTCGCGTCCCTTGAGTCGCTCGGGCGAGCGGGCGAGGCAGCGCACGTCGTAGCCCGCTTCAAGCAGGCACGGCACCAGACGCCCGCCGATGTAGCCGGTGGCACCGGTGACGAGGATCTTCTTCTTGCGGTCGGGCGGGCCGTCGGGGAGAGGGGGCATGGGGAGGAGGGCGGTGTGAGGAGGATGGGTAGGTGCGCTACCCTTGCGGTGCGCGACTGTTCTGTAGCGAACCGATCCGTTACCTCCCATGCGACGATTCAGATCCAGCGCCTAGTCCACTGCTGGCGCCTCGCTCCTCGTCAGTCCTCAAGGCATTTCACCACGATCATGGTGAGGTCGTCGCTGAGCGTGGTGGGGTCGTGGGTGAAGACGCGAATGTCCTCGCGGACGGCTTCGAGGATGGCCTCGGCGCTTTCCCCTCGGTGCGCTTTAAGGCAGGCTTCGAGGCGGTCCTCGTGGTACTCCTCCTCGTCCGGGCTCATCGCCTCGGTCACGCCGTCGGTAAAGAGGGCCAGGACGTCGCCGGCTTCGAGGGTGACGACGCCGCTCTCGTAGGGCAGGCCCATCATCACGCCCAGTAGCAGGCCGCCTTTCTCCAGCAGCTCCAACTCGCCGTTCTTGCGGACGAGCATCGGCGGGTTGTGGCCGGCGTTGACGTACTGGAAAGTGCAGTCGTCGGCGCGGTAGATGCCGTGGAAGTAGGTGATGAACTTGTCGGCGCCCGTATTGTGGACGATGACGCGGTTGATGTGGTGCGTCGCCTCTTCGATCGTCACCTTCATCGGCACCATGGTATGGAGGCACGCTTGGATGCTCGCCATCAGGAGGGAGGCCGGCACGCCCTTGCCCGTCACATCGGCAATGGCGAGGAGGAGGCGGTCCCTTTCGAGGCGCACCACGTCAAAATAGTCGCCGCCGACCTGGCGGCTGGGCAGGGCGAGGGCGGCCACTCCGAGGCCCTCCATGGTGGGGATCGTCTGGGGCAGCAGGCCCTCCTGGATCGTCCGCGCCAGCCGCATCTCTTCCTCCAGGCGCTCCTTCTCGATCTGTTCCTCGACGAGGAACGAGTTCTGGATGGAGACGAAGGCGAGGTTGCCGAGGGAATAGAGAAACTCGACCTCGTCGGCCTGATAGGGCTTGCCGGTCATCTTGGGGCCGAGGCAGAGCATGGCGCACGTCTCGCCGCGCTGCTGGATGGGCAGGACGAGGACGAGCCCGCGCCGCCGGAGCGCTGCCCACTGGGGGTCGTCCGCCGCTTCATCCTGCAACAGAATGAGTTCGTCGAGATGGCAGAGGTCCCTGATGAGATCGGGTTCGAGGTCGGGATCGGGTACCCCCTTGGCGACGATCACCTGGAAAGCTGGCGCGGCGGCGGTCTCGTCGGTAGCCTCGCCGTCAGGGCGTCGCAGGAGGAAGAGATGCTTGTTGACGAGGAGTTGTCCCATGAGCGCGAACGTGAGCAGCTTTACCAGCCGCTCCCGGTCCACCGTAGCGTTGAACTCCTGCGAGAGGTCGAAGAGGGTGTTGAGCTGCTGGATTTTGTTGTCGAGGTCGAGGTTGGCCTGCTTCAGCTCCTCCACCATGAGCGAGTTGTGCACCGCCGCCGAAGACATGTTGACGAGCGACTGGATGAATTCCAACTCGCGCGCCTCGAACGGCTGCCCCGTCGCTTTCTTGCCCAGCCCAATCAGCCCGATCTCCCGGTGCCCCGAGGCCACGGGCAGCACCAGCTCAATGCGGTGCGCGGCGAGTGCTTCGGGCACTTCGTCGTTGTAGAGGGTCCGGTCGGTGGGGATGCCTTCGAGCTTCATGACGTCGCCCTGTTTCAGCGCCGGCAGCCCTTTCGACGTGGCGACGCGGTAGCCGCCTTCGAGAGGCTCATAGAGCAAGGCCGCCCCGCGCGTGACGAGCAGCTTGCTCATGGCTGTCAGCAGCAGGTTGTTCAGGACGAACTCGAGATCGAGCGAGGCACTCAGCAGGCGGCTCGTCTCGTAGAGCGCGTTCAGGTCGAACCGCTCGGTGCGGGCGATGGTGTCTGGCATCCTTCGGGGGAAGGTTGAACATCGAAAAACGAAAGCACAGAGGGAATCTAAGAAACGCGCAGCTTTGAACTTGCGACGTTCGCTCATTCATCGAGGTGCACCACCTCGGCCTGGCTGGCGACGCCGTCCGCTAGGGTGAGTCGGACACATGTCTTCACCTGATGGAAGCCCTGCCGCCCCGCCGCGCCGGGGTTGATGTAGAGCATCCCGCCGAGCGACTTCACGCGCTCGATGCGGAGGATATGGCTGTGGCCGCAGATGAACACATCTGGTGGTGCCTCGCGCAGGGCCGGACCGATGCCGCGCTCCCATCGTCCCGGCCTGCCGCCGATGTGCGTCATCCAGAACCGCAGCCCCGCCGCTTCGAAGCGCTGGTGCTCCGGGGCGCGGCGGCGGATGGGCTGCTCATCGACATTGCCGTAAACGGCTCGGACCGGCGCGATCTTTTCGAGCGCGTCGAGGAGGGCCGTGTCGCCCACATCGCCTGCGTGCAGGA
>JAHEMB010000138.1 GCA_024643915.1 Rhodothermaceae bacterium
TACTTCGTTCTTTGGGGCGACATTCCTCGGCCTTTCCCCAAAGAACGAAGAACTACAGTGAGCCGAAGGCGAACGTCCGAAGAACGAAAGTGAGCATAGCGAACGTCCTACAGCGAACGCCGTGAGCGTCCAAAGAACAAAATGCTAAGAAACTATCTCACCATCGCCCTGCGCAACCTCGTCCGCCGGCCGGGTTACACGCTCCTCAATGTGGGCGGGCTGGCCGTCGGGATTGGCTGCTGTGTGCTCATTCTGGTGGCGGTGCAGCACGAGCTGTCGTACGACCGCTTCCATCCCGGCGCCGACCGGCTCTACCGCGTCGTGCAGGACGTGAGTTGGGGCGAGGGCATGGCGTGGGACTGGAGCACGCCGCTTCTGGCCGACCTCTTTACGGAGGAATTTCCCGAAGTGGAGGCAGCCGCCCGGTTCCATACCGTCAGCGTCCTCGTCGAAGCCGGCGCGGGGCCGGGGCGCTTCCAGGAAGAAGCGTTCGCCTTCGTCGATCCGGGTTTCTTCGACCTCTTCGCCTTCCCCTTCGTTGCGGGCGACGCGGCTACGGCGCTGAAAGAGCCACAGACGGTGGTGCTGACAGCCTCGGCGGCGGAGAAATACTTTGGCGACGCCGACCCGCTCGGCCAGACCCTCCGCCTCGACAACCGGCTGTCTCTCGAAATCACTGGCGTGGTGGCGGACCTGCCCTCGAACTCCCATCTCGATTTCGACTTCGCCGCCTCTTTTGCCACGATGCCGGCGTGGTACCAGGCGACGGCGTTCGATAGCTGGTGGTGGCCGAAGCTGACGACCTACGTGCGCCTGAAAGAAGGCACAGCGGCATTCGACAAGGCGCGGCTGCAAGCGCTCGTGGCCCGCCACCGCGAGGCGCATTTCGCCGAGGCGATTGTGCCGCGTTTGCAGCCGGTGACAGACATCCACCTCTACGGCAACCCCGGCGGCAACGCCATCCGCTTCGTCTATATTTTTTCCATCATTGCCGCCTTTATTCTGCTTATCGCGTGCGTCAACTACATGAACCTGTCGACGGCGCGTTCGGCGCGACGGGCACGCGAGGTGGGGGTGCGGAAGGTGGCCGGGGCGCGGCGGCGGCAGCTCGTCGGGCAGTTCCTGGGCGAGTCCAGCCTGATCGTTCTCGTGGCGCTGGGCCTGGGGTTGATGGGCGCCGAGTTGCTCCTGCCGGCCTTCAACGCGCTCTCCGGAAACAATCTGAGCCTCGACCTGACCTCGCCCCGGCTGTGGGGCCTGATGGGCGGGCTGTGGGTGGGGGTGAGCCTGCTGGCCGGCAGCTACCCGGCCTTCTTCCTCTCTAAGTTCGCGCCCTCGGCCGTGCTGAAGGGCGCCGGGGCGCCGGGCGTGGGCGGGCGGCGGCTACGGCAGGGCCTCGTGGTGGCGCAGTTCGTCATCACCATCATCCTTCTCGCCGGCACCCTCATCGTTTACCAGCAGGTGGACTTCATGCGCTCCGCGTCGCTCGGCTTCGAGACGGAGCAGGTGGTGGCGGTGCCGTTGCGGGAAGGGCACGAGCAGTACCAGGCACTCAAGCAAGAACTCGGGCAACAGCCCGGCGTCGTCAGCGTCTCGGCGGCCAACTGGTATCCCGGCGTGGGCGGCGGCGCCATCTTCGCCACCTCCCTCAACGGCGAGGACCTCGACGCCGACCCCTTCATTGTCTTCACCGATCACGATTTCTTCCGTACGCTCGGCATCAAGGTAACGGCAGGGCGGGCTTTCTCCGAAGAGCTCGTTTCGGACGCGGAGCAGGCGTTTCTCTTGAACGAGACGGCGGTGCGGCAGTACGGCCTGGATGCGCCGCTTGGCAAACGCCTCTCGCTTTTTGCGGCGGAGAACGGCGTGGTCTCGTTCCAGAAAGAGGGCGAGGTGGTGGGCGTCGTGCGCGACTTCCACATGACCGGCCTACAAACGCCGATTGTACCCGTGGCCCTCACCCTGACCCGGCAGCCGGTCTACCTGGGCTACGTCCTCGTGCGCCTCGCCCCCGGCGACCCGCGCCCGGCGCTCCGCGCGCTGAAAGCCGCCTGGAGCAGCCGCTTCCCCCACCGCCCTTTCGAAGCCACCTTCATCGACGACCGCATCGAGACGCTGTACCAGCAGGAGGTGCAGTTCGGGCAGACGGTGGGCGCCCTCGCGGGGCTGGCCGTGCTGATCGCGTGCCTGGGGCTCTTCGGGCTGGCCGCGTTTACGGCGGAGCAGCGCACCAAAGAGATCGGCGTGCGGAAAGTGCTGGGGGCGAGTGTGCCTGGCCTCGTGGCCCTCCTTTCGAAAGAGTTCGTGCGCCTCGTGCTGGCGGCGACCCTCGTGGCCCTGCCCCTCGCTTACCTCGGCATGCAGCGCTGGCTCGACGACTTCGCCTACCGGATCGACGTGGGGGTGGGCACCTTCCTGCTGGCCGGCGCCCTCGTCCTCCTCGTGGCCCTGGCGACGGTCAGCTACCAGGCCGTCCGCGCCGCCCGCAAAGACCCCGTCGAGAGCCTACGCTATGAGTAGTACTTCGTGCTTCGTTTTATGCGGTGGTACACACCTTCTTCTTCCGAAGAACGAAGTACGACAGCGAGCCGAAGGCGAGCGGCCCAAAGCGAACGCAGTGAGCGTCCGAACACCGCAACCCTACGGGGCCTCTTGCGTGAAACAAAAAGCCTCTCTTCAAGCCTCAACGAACCCCGGACCCTAGCTCATGATCAAACTCCGCGAGATCACGAAATCTTACATGCACGGTTTTAGCCGCTCGTTCATCCTGCGGCGGGTGAGTTTGGACGTGGGCGAGGGCGAGTTTGTCTCGATCATGGGTCCGTCGGGCTCCGGCAAATCGACCCTCCTGCACATCATGGGGATGCTCGACGAGCCTTCGAGCGGCGAGTATTATTTCAACGACGAGCCGGTGCATAAGCTCAGCGAGCGCCGCCGCACGGACCTCCACCGCCAGTACATTGGCTTCATCTTTCAGGCCTACCACCTCATCGACGACCTGACGGTTTATGAGAACCTGGAGACGCCCCTCCTTTACAAGAAGATCAAAGGCTCGGAGCGGAAGAGCATGGTGGCCGACCTGCTCGATCGCTTCAATATTGTCGCCAAGAAAGATCTCTTCCCCAGCCAGCTCTCGGGGGGGCAGCAGCAGCTCGTGGCCGTGGCGCGCGCGCTCATCATCAAGCCCCGCCTGATCCTCGCCGACGAGCCCACTGGCAACCTCCACTCCAGCCAGGGCGACGTCATCATGGACCTTCTCTGCCAACTTAACGAGGAGGACGGCGTGACGATTGTGCAGGTGACGCACAACGAGAAGTACGCCGGCTACGGCCACCGCGTCGTCCACCTGCTCGACGGGCGCGTGGAGCGCGAAGAAGAGGCGGTGCTGCGGGAGATGTAAGGGGAGGAAACGTGATGGGTGCTAACCTGAGTTGTTAGCACAGAGCACCCTCACCCCGATGGACTGAATCGGGGCAGGCTCCTCACGTTTCATGAAGACAGGTTAAAGACCCGGCGGCGTTGGGGGCTATAGGTGCGGCTGGAGTTGAGGCGCGTGCCGTTTTCGAGGACGAGCACGCAGTCGCCCGAACTCTGGGGCAGCATCTCGCGGACACGCTCGACGTTGACGATACGGGAGCGGTGGATGCGGAGGAACCGCCGGGGGTCCAGCTTCTCTTCCATCTCCGAGAGCGTCGCCCGGACGAGGTGCGTTTTGGGGCCGACGTGGAGGGCCACGTAGTTGTCGGCGGCCTCGATCCAGTCCACCGCCTCGGCGTCGATAAAGGCGATCTTCCCCCCGTCCTTGCAGGCGATCCGCTCCAGGTACTCCGTCTCCGCCTCTGCCACGAGTGCGCGCGGCGTCGTACCCAGACGGGCGAGGAGCTGGTCGAGCCGGTCGTTGAGCGTCGAGACGGACGTCTCGTTGCGGATCTGTGTTTTGGCCTGGCTCAGGGCCTGCTGGAAGCGGCGGTTAGAGAACGGCTTGAGCAGGTAATCGACGGCGTGTACCTCGAAAGCCTGCACGGCGTAACGGTCGTAGGCCGTTACGAAAACGATGAAGGGCAGGGGCTCCACGGCCACGTTTTGCAACACCTCGAAGCCGCTCAGTTTGGGCATTTGCACGTCGAGGAAGACGAGGTCGAGGGATTGCGATTCGATAGCACGGAGGGCATCCCGGCCGTCGGCGCACTCGCCCACCACCTCAATGTCCGGGTCCTTGTCGAGGAGGAGGCGCAGGCCCCGGCGCGCTTCGGCTTCGTTGTCGACGATCAGCGTGCGAATGCGGGCCATTGTTTCTTCGTAAAGAGGGGCGATAGACGGGGGGCAGCCGGCTCCGAAAGGCGCGCAAATGCCTGCGACATCGCCGTTTCTGGGATGGCGTTGAAGGGGAAGGTGAGGGCGACGGTCGCGCCTTCTGCGGGGCCGCTCGATATTTTCATCTGATAGGCATGGTCGTAGAGCCGCTCAAGCCGCTGCTGCGTGTTCGAGAGACCGATGCCTCGGTTCGCCTCGAAGCCCCAGCCGGCAGGCAGCCCGATCCCATTGTCGCGCACCTGGAGGCGAAGGCCGGCGTCGTCGCGACGAGCCGATATTTTGAGGCGCCCGGCGCGCCCGGTTGGTTCGATGCCGTGCCGGATAGCGTTCTCGACGAGGGGCTGCAAAAGGAGGGCCGGGACGCGCGCCTTTAACACGTCCGGCGCTAAATCCAGGTCCAGCGTCAGCCGTCCGTCGAAACGAATCTGTTCGAGGGCGACATAGCTCCGGAGCAGGGCAATCTCTTCTTCGAGCGTCACCTCCTGGTCGCCCGCATGATCGAGCACGTACCGGAGCAACTCGCCCAGGCCGGCAAGCATCTCTACGGCGTCCTCCTCCCGCTGCTGCCGCACCAACATGGCGATGGTGTTGAGCGTGTTGAAGAGGAAGTGTGGGTGGAGTTGCATCTTGAGCGCGTGGAGATGCGCCTCGGCGAGTTGGGCCTGGAGGCGAGAGGCCAGCACCTCGCGCTCCCGGTAGCGGCGGTGATACGAGAACGCGTGCGCCACCGCCACCATCGCCATATACACGGCCGCGTCGAACGCCACGTAGCGCGAGAAGGCCGCCCGCAGGCCCTCGGCGAAACTGAAGAGTTCGCCGCTGAAGAGGGCCACGCCCGCCTGGGCGCCTACGTAGAACGAAGAAGAGAACACGCTCATCGCCACTGCCCCGACGAGGTGCAACGGGACGGAAAAGAACCACCGCTGGCGGTCTATGGGAAAGCGGCGGGCCAGCCACAGAATAATCATGGTGGTCGGCACCCACGTGTACCACGCCACCACACGCCACAACGCCCGCTCCACATCGAACGGCTCGCCATCGACGAGATGGACGAAGAACGCGGCCCCCAGGTTGACGAGGCTGACGAGCGTCCACAATCCAAAGATCAGCCAGCCGGTGCGCCGTTGCCGCCGTATCACATCTTGCATACCGCGCCCCCTCAAGCGGTTGTTACTACATCAACCCTATAGCGAGAGTTAATACGAGAAGGATGCGTTTCTCCCTCAAGAAAGATCCTAGCCCGCCTTTTTTAGGGGTGAACCGCACTTCAGAAGTGCTGAATGGTGGTAGCACTCGAAACAAAGCAAAGAAAGGGAGGCCAAAGCGTTTCGCCGGTACGCGAAACGGGCGCATAGCCCCTGTTTTTACACGGCTGGCGGATGGGCGGGGGCGCTCCATCCCCGCGTATTTCGCCTCACGTGATGCGATCTTTATTATGACCCTGCATCATGCTGCCTACCTCTAGTGTGATGTGTGGCTAAGTGGTTCTGCATGGGCCCGGCGGCGTGTGGGGCGTCGTCGGGCCGGTGCGTTTCCTGCGCTCCTTTGCTGACCGGCGGGCGACAGGCTGAGATGGGCGCTCGTTTTCGCTTTGCTCCTGGGCACGCGCGCTGTTTCCGATCTGCCTTGCCCGGTCCGCTTACCTGTTGGCAGGAGCCATGTGGGTAGACTCGGCGCGGACAGCGGCGGCGTTTTTCGGCTCGGGGAGGAACTGCATCACGAGGAAGGCCATGACGGTGATGGCGGCGGCGGCGATGACCGTGTTGCTGACGTAGCCGTACTTCGTGTACGCCAGCCCCGCCACGCCACTGCCCAGGCCGATACCTACCTGCCCGATAGATACCGCAAGGCTCATCAGGATGCCGCGCCGCTCGTCCGGCACGAGGGCCGTAAGGAGCGATTGCAGCGGGCTGATCCGCATCCCCACCATCATCATTGCCAGGGCGAACATCAAATAGGCCGTCCAGATGTTGACGACGAGGTAGGTGGTTACGAGCATGATGAGGCCCATACCCAGGCACGAAGAAACGATCAGCGGCTTGCGCCCCATCGTGTCCGACACGCGCCCGGCCAGGGGGCCGGTGACGACGTTCGCCAGGCCGCCGACGAGGAAGAGCGAGGCGATCTGCGTGCCCGTGACGCCCAGATCCTGCTCCAGCCAGGTGGGCAGGTACACCACATACAGGCCGATGCTGAAGAACATGAGGAAGTACGCGAGCGTGGCCGCGCCCGTCTCCACTTTCTTCAAAAGCCGCCAGTAGTTGACCGCCGCCCGTTTGATGGTAAGGCGCTTCTGGTCGAGCGCCACGTCGGGCTGGGGGACGACGCGCCAGATGAGCACCCAGGCCGCGCCCATCGTGATGGCGAACATGAGGAAGGGCCAGCGGAAGCCGAGCCAGTCTGCCAGGAGCGTGCCGAGCGGGATGCCGATGATCTGCCCGAAGGCGATGCCGCTCATGATCCAGCCGTTGGCCCACCCGCGCCGCTCGTACGGGAAGTAGTCGCCCACGTAGGCCACGGCGGCACCGCTGAGCGTGCCGCCTGCCGCCCCCGCCAGGGCGCGCATCGAGAGGAGCGAGGCATAACTGTCGGCGATGCCGTGAAGCAGGAGCGCGCCGCTCATGAAGCCCGTGCCGATGAGCAAGATCCGCCGCCGCCCGATCTTGTCCGAGATCGGCCCCGTGATAAGCGCGAAAAGGCTCAGCATGAGGGCGTACGCCGTCACGAGGGTGCCCTGCAACGCCTCAGGAATCGCCAGCGCCTCGCCGATGCGCGGCAGAATGGGCGAGATGATGATGACCTGGCTGCTGGCCGAGAAGACCATCAGCCAGAGCGCAAACAGGACGAGGTAGGTCTGGACCTTTTGACTTTTCACAGGCGAAGAATATGGAATTCGGTCAGCAGGTTGCAAAAGTTTGTTTCAACAACTTTCACTAGGGCCGAGGTTTCGCTTGTGCAGTCCTACCTCGTGAAGAACTTCAAAGGAAAGCGATCAGCGGTCAGCTTTTTCTTCTCTGGCTGAAAGCTGATCGTTGACGGCTGACCGCTTGTTCAGTTGGCGAAAAGGCGTGGGCCCTTGTCTTCCAGGAATTCCATGTCTTGCAGCGCGAACCAGCCTTCGTTTTCAGTGCCGGCTGAATTCTTATACGGCACCGGCTCGCCGTCCGGCCCCTTACCGGGCTCAATGTCGACGAGGTAGGCGAGATCCTTCTTCATGCCGGGGGCCACCTCCACGTCGCGCGCCACGTCGGCGATGCGGCCCGTGAGGGTGCCCAGCATCCGCCCGGCGGTATCGTAGAGGTGCACCTGCGCGCGCTTGCCGATGAGATCGTAGGGCATGAGCGGTAAGAGGTCAATGGGATTGAATGCAGAATGTCGAATGAGGAATGGAGAATGTCGAAGGATCTGCCCTAACAGTAAAGGTGAAGCCAGATCCTTCTACCTTCAAAAATCCTCGTTCGACATTCAATAATCAAAAATAC
>JAHEMB010000139.1 GCA_024643915.1 Rhodothermaceae bacterium
CCACAGCGGCCGGCTTCGTCGGGTGGACGCTGGGCGTCGTCTTCACGGGCTTTTACGTGCTCCTCTACTGGTGGCCCGCCACGCTCACCGGCTTCGTGACGATGTTCGACCCGATTGCCGACTTCATCGGCTACCCGGAAGGGGTGGAGAGCCGGCGATGGGTGGCCTACGGGACGGTCTACACGCTCGCCGTGGCGGTGATGGGCGTGCGGGCGTTCATCAAATACCGGCACAATCGGTATCACCTCATCCGCACCGCCTCGGTCGTCTTCTTCCAGACGGTCTTCGCCTTCGTCATCCCCTACACGCTCGTCCTGCTGAATCAGCCGGAGTTTTACCCGCACTACTTCTGGCCACTCAAGTACGATTACCTCTGGCCGGGGGCGACGAACTGGCTGCTGACGGGGATGGTCGTCTTCGGCGCGCTCATGATTTTCGTTGTCACGCCGCTGCTGACGTATTTCTTCGGGAAGCGCTGGTACTGCTCGTGGGTGTGCGGCTGCGGCGGCCTGGCCGAAACGGCGGGCGATCCCTTCCGCCACCTCTCCGACAACTCTCTCCGCGCCTGGCGCATCGAGCGCTGGCTCGTCCACGGCGTCCTCGTCTTTGTGGTGGTGACGACCCTCCTGCTGTGGATCGACATCTCAACGGGCGGGGGCGTGCTGGGCGGGCTGTCGCAGACGTTCCGGTCGTGGTACGGCTTTGCCATCGGCCTCGTCTTCGCCGGGGTGGTGGGCGTGGGGTTCTACCCGATCATGGGCAGCCGGGTATGGTGCCGGTTCGGCTGCCCGATGGCCGCCGTGCTGGGCTTGCAGCAGAAGTTCTTCTCGCGCTTCCGCATCACCACCAATGGCGGGCAGTGCATCTCGTGCGGCAACTGCTCGACGTACTGCGAGATGGGGATCGACGTGAAGTGGTACGCGCAGCGGGGGCAGAACATCGTGCGTGCCTCGTGCGTGGGGTGCGGCGTGTGCTCCGCCGTGTGCCCGCGCGGCGTGCTGAAATTAGAGAACGGCCCGCGAGAGACCCGCTACAACGGCCCTGTCCTCATCCACCACGACCACGTCTCCGTCCAGCTCGACGAGGCCTGGCAGCAGCAACGCCCCCTCATGCCGCCTTCCCACGAGGACATTCCTGTGCTGACGGAGGAAGACTGGGCACGGATGAATTGAGAGGAGACAGCATGTCGAGTGATGAATGTCGAATGATGAGTGTTGAAGGAACTGGATCAGCCTGCACGGAGACATCCCCCTTCATCCTTCAACAGTCCTTGTTCTTCATTCGTCATTCCACAGCCCCCCCCCATACAAGCGACCACTGCAATAATTTGTCGTTTCGGTCATAATTCCCTTCAAATTCTGTCTATTGAGATGAGGCCCACATTCACTCGTAGCGAATCTTAAGGTCTCACTCCGCATTCCGCACTCCGCATTTACCTGCGGTGAATCTTCGATTTCGCACTCAAACAAGTGTTTTCTCACGTCTGGAGCAGCACGACGGTGGGCATCGACGCCCTGCCGGTGGAGGTGGAGACGCACACCGAGCCGGGGCTGCCTAAATTCAACGTCGTCGGCCTGCCCGATGGGGCGGTGCGCGAGAGCCTGGATCGCATCCTGGCCGCCCTCAAGAACACGGGCCTACCCCGACCGCGCGGGCGGCTGACGGTGAACCTAGCCCCGGCGGATGTGCGGAAGGAGGGGGCCGCCTTCGACCTGCCCATCGCCCTCGGCATGGTGGAGGCGTGTGGGGGCGTGCTGGACCGGGAACGGCTGGAGCGCTTCTTTATTCTGGGCGAATTGGCCCTGGATGGCAAGGTGCGCCCGGTGCGCGGCGTGCTGCCGATGGCGATGCGGGCGCGGGCGGAGGGGATGCAAGGCGTGCTGGTGCCGCGTGACAACGCTTCGGAGGCCGCCGTGGTGGAGGGGCTGGCCGTCTACCCGGTGGAGGACATCCGCGAGGCCGTGCGCTTTTTCTCACCGGGGAGTGACCTGCCGCCGCCTTTCGAGCGCGATCTGGCCGCCCTCTTCGAGGAGGCGCGGCAATACCCGTTCGACTTCAGCGACGTGCGGGGGCAGGAGAACGTGAAGCGCGCCCTGGAAGTGGCCGCTGCCGGGGGGCACAATGCGCTCCTCGTGGGGCCGCCCGGCTCGGGCAAGACGATGCTGGCCCGCCGCCTGCCCACCATCCTCCCGCCCCTCACCCCCGACGAAGCCCTGGAGACGACCAAAATCCACTCCGTCGGCGGCAAGCTCGATGCGCGGGGGCTCGTCGCCACGCGGCCTTTCCGCGCGCCGCACCACACCATCTCCGACGCGGGGCTCTGCGGCGGCGGCGTCCATCCGATGCCGGGGGAGATCTCCCTGGCCCACAACGGCGTCCTTTTCCTCGACGAGCTACCGGAGTTCAAGCGGCAGGTTTTGGAGGTGATGCGGCAGCCGCTCGAAGAGGGCCACATCACGATAAGCCGGGCGCGTTCCTCGGCGGAGTACCCGGCGCGCTTCATGCTCGTGGCCTCGATGAACCCGTGTCCCTGCGGCTACCTGAACGATCCCGTTCGCCAGTGTGTGTGCGCCCCGCCCCAGGTGCAGCGCTACCTCGCCCGCATCTCCGGCCCCCTCCTCGACCGCATCGACCTCCACGTAGAAGTCACCCCCGTCCCGTTCGAGGAGTTGAGCCGCAGGGGGCAGACCGCCGAGCCGTCCGCCTCGGTGCGCGAGCGCGTGGTGGCCGCCCGGCAGGTGCAGGCGCATCGATTTGCGGAGGCGAAAGGCGTCTACTGCAACGCGCAGATGCACAGCCGCCTCGTGCGCAAATACTGCGACCTCGACGAGGCAGGCAGGGGGCTGATGAAGATGGCCATCCACCGCCTGGGCCTGAGCGCGCGCGCCTACGACCGCATCCTGAAGGTGGGCCGCACGATAGCGGATCTGGCTGGGAGCGCGGCGATCCGGCCTGAGCACCTCTCGGAAGCCATCCAGTACCGCAGCCTCGACCGCGACTCGTGGTCGGCGCAGTAGAAAAAGTGGTGTATCGCAGACGATTTAGTCGCTGGGGCCGCCGTAGAGCCCTTCGTAGATCGCTTTGTTACGGATGAGCTTCTTCACGTAGTCGCGTGTCTCGCGGAAGGGGATGCGTTCGGTAAACAGCTCTTCGTCGGCGGTGAACTCGGGGAATGTCTTCCACTGGTCCACCTGATGCGGCCCGGCGTTGTAGGCGGCGAAGACCGCCGGGAGGGAGCCGTCGTAGGCTTCGATCCCTTCGGCGAGGTAGCCCGTGCCCAGGTAGGCGCTGACGCCGGGCTGGTAGAGGGCGTCGGGGTCCCACGCATCCAGCCCATAGGTTTCGGCCAGCTCGGCGCCCGTGGCGGGCATGATCTGCATCAGCCCGCGCGCCCCCACGTGCGAGGTGATGCGCGCCTCGAAAATGCTCTCCTGCCGCACGAGCGCGGCGGCGATGCTGGGGTCGAAGCCGCGCTCCTCAGCCTCGGCCCGGAGCAGGGCGCGGTACGGGTAGGGATAGAGGATGCGGAGCAGGCGCGGGTTGAAACCGCCCCCTTGCAGCCCCGTCCCGATGCGGATGGCGCGCTGCGTGTAGCCCCGTTCGGCGAGCGCTTCGGCGAGGGCGTAGCGGACGGCGCGGTTGGAGCCGGCGCGGCCTACCACGCGGCCCACCTCATCTGAGGCGGCGTCGTGAAACCCGGCTTCGCGCAGCCGGTCGATGGGCGCCATCCAGCCGGCCACGCGGCGTTCGGCGGCCTCGTCGCGGGGGGGGGCCTCGCCCATGGGGAGGGGCCAGAAGGGCTCGTCCAGCCGCTCGCTGGCCTTGAGGGCGTAATACGAGGAGCGGTCCCGGCGGCGCACCTCGCGGAAAAGCCGTTCCGCCTCCTCGGTCTTGCTCGCCTCGGCACGGGCGCGCGCCGCCCAGTACGTCGATTGCAGGGCGAGGGGGCCGTTCGGCTGGTCCTTCCGGTAGCGATCCCAGCGGGCGGCGGCCTCGTCGTAGTCCCCGTCGAGGAAGGCCAGCCCGGCCAGCCGCATGAGGGCGAGGCCCATCCACGATGTACCCGGATATTGTTCTACTACTTGCTCATAGAGCGGGCGGGCGTTTGTTGCATCGCCGCCCTGCTGGTAGGCGTCGGCGGCGAAGTAGAGGGCAGCGGCGCCGTCGTTGGTGCCCTGCTGCTCCCGCGCCAGCCCCCGGTAGATTTCCGCCGCCTGCTCGGTGCGGCCCTGGCGGCTGAGGGCGCTCGCGCGGAGGTCGCGCGCGGTGCGGTCGTCGCCGAGGGGTTCGAGCACCTTGATGGTTTCGTCGTATCTCTGGCCGGCAACGAGGGTGCGGGCGAGGTCCAGGCGAATCTCTTTTTGCTCCCCGGCCGTGCCGGCGCCCGAAGCCAGCCAGGCGCGGAAATCGGCGGCGGCCTGTTCGTGGAGACCGAGGCCGGCGTAAACACGCGCGGAGGCCAGGTGGTCGGCGGGCGTCATCGTACCCTCGCGCAGAAGGGCGGCGGCTTGCTGGCCGTGCATCCCGGCGGCATCGAGCGCGATGGCCCGGCGGAGCGCATCCCTTCCTGCTTCCGCATCGCCCTGCTCCAGGGCCAGCCGAGCCTCCGTCAGCTTGAACTCTGCCCTCGTGGCGTCGGTGCGCGCCCAGGCATATCCCTGGCGGGCGCGGGCGCGGGCAGCAGTCAGGTCGCCCCTGGCGCGGGCGGCTTCGATCTGGGCATGGCGGGCGCGGAGGCCGGCCAGGCCTTGCGAGTAACGCCGCGCCGCCTCGTCGGCAGCTTCGGTTTCGCCCGTTTGCGCGAGGGCTTCGGCCTTGAGGACGGTCACCCACAGGGCCGCCGGCCCCATCGCGTCGGCCACCTCGTCGAGGGCGGCTTCGCCTTCCTGGCGCGATCCGGCACGGAGCAGGGCGAGGCCGCGCCGCAGTTGGGCAGCGGCGCGCTCCTCGGCAAACGCTTCGGCGGGGGCGGAATCGAGGAAAGCGCTGTAAAGATCGGCAGCGCCTGCTGCCTCGTTAGCTTCGTCGCGGGCGCGGGCGAGGAGGTAAAGGCCCAACCCTTGCGCGAGGGTGTCCAGCCCGGTAGCGCCTTCGAGCAGGTCGCCCACGGCGGGCCAGTTCTCCCAGTCGGCCTCGGCGCGGGCGGCCAGCAGGCGGTGCGCAGGGGGCAGGTCGGGCACGGCCTTTCGGTAATGCCGCATGATCTGCGCGGCGCGCCACGGGTGGTCCTCCTTCAACAACACGCGCGCCCGAGCGACGAGAGAATCGGGATCTACGGACGAACCGGTGGCGGGAGCCGGCTCCTGGTTGCACCCGACGGAGGTGAGAAGCAGCAGCAGGAGGACAAGGCAGAATCGCACACGTGCGGGAACTGAGGAGCGATGCATTGCTGAGAACGGCCCGGCAGGTGAAAGGGCAGCGAGGAAATGGCTGCTACGCGGGGGGCGTTCCCTTGTCTCCGCCGTGGCAGGCCGCCGCCGGGATCGTAACGGGTCGCTTACAGGCAGGGCGGCTACTTAGCTCACGGTGCCGCGCGGCTACGGGTGCGTCCAAATGCGCATGTCGAAATCCGAAAACCGCAAAAGGCATCGACAAGACCGCCATCGGGAATCGCAACTGTTTCGGATTTCGTAATTCTGCCCGCCGGCTTACCACCCCCGCCGCAGGATATCTCCGTACTGCGGCAGGCGTACTTATCGACGGGAGGCCTCGCGCTCGGTGGCCATGAGCACGCGCAGGTTGAGCGCCTTGGCGATGCTGGCGACGGTAGCGAACTGGCCCACTGTAGCGGCCTCGTCGGCGCGCAGGACGAGGGCGGTGCGCTGCCCCTGCACCGACTCGATGGCGTCTAAGAGCCGGTCGGCGGGCACCTGCTGCTGCTCTACGTAGAACCGCCCGTCGTCGGTGATGGCGACGGTGACGTAGTCGGGTTCCATCGGCGCGGCCGTCTCGGCCTGCGGCAGGTTCACCTGGATGCCGAGCTGGGGGATGAAGCTCGACGTGAGGAGAAAGAAAATCAGCAGCAGCAGTACGATGTCGGTCAGCCCGGCGAGGCTAAACGTGTTGAGCGGCTTCTTCGCGGTAGAAAAATCAACGGCCATGGTTCCTGCGGAAAGGAGACGAGGAATCGAAGAGACTAAGAAACGAGGAAGGGCTGTTTGCTAGCACTTCAGTCCAACCTCGTTTCTTCGACTCCTCGTTTCTTCGATTCAAAAGTTCAGTACGCCCGCTCTTCGTAACGGGGTTGCGGGGGCGGGGCGGGCTCCTGGAGCAGGTCGATGAAGTCGGTCGCTGAGCGCTCCATGTCGTTGACGAGGCGGTTGATGCGGCCCAGGAGGAAGTTGTAGAAGAAGAAGGCGAGGATGCCGACGATGAGGCCCGCCGCCGTCGTCAGGAGGGCCTCCCAGATGCCCCCGGCCAGGACGCTCGGGTTGACGTTGCCTTGCAAGCGCTGGATCTCCTGAAAGGCCTCGATCATGCCGGTGACGGTGCCGAGGAAGCCGAGCAGCGGGGCGATGCCGGCGATGCTGGCGAGCAGGTCGGTGCGCTTCTCTAGCTCGAACGCCTCGTGCTTGCCGGCGGCGTTGACGGCGTCCTGGATCTCGGAGATGGGCCGCCCCAGCCGCTCCAGCCCGCGCTTGAGGATGCGCGTGACGGGTGTGTCCCTGGAGTCGCAGAAGGAGATGGCGCCCCGGATGTCGCCGGCCTGCACGTAGTCGCGCACCTGGTCGGCAACAGCCGAGGGGTTGGCCTTGGCGCGCTGCACCGTCAGCAGGCGCTCGACGAAGAGGTAGATGGCAAGGACCGACAGGATGGCGATGGGCACCATCACCCAGCCACCCAGCACGAGCGTTTCGAAGAAAGAGGTAGGCTGCGGGCCGGTCACCGCCGCGCCGAGCGTGTCGGCAGGCAGCGTCACGGAGTCTTGCAGGGCTTGCAGCAGGAGCAGCGTCATTGGAGGCTTGAGGATAGAGAAGTTGTATGGGCGTATGAACGTGTAGAGGCATGGACGTGAGCGCGGCTAAGAATCGTCCACACGTTCATACCTCCGTCCACACCTAGCGCTACATGTCGGGTTGAATACGGAGGACCCAGGCGCCCTGCGGGAGGGCGGCGGCGTGGCGGCGGCGTGCCTGGTCGGCGGCTTCGATGGAGGCGAACTGGCCGACGCCCACGCGGTAGCGGGTGGTGCCGCCGGATTGCCCCACCAGCACGTCCACCGGGTAATCGTTAAGCGCAGCGCGTTGCCGCATCCGCTGCATCATTTGCTCGGCATCGGGCCGTGTGCCTTGGCTGCCGACGACCACCGTGTAGCCGCCCTGCGCCCGGTCGATGCTGCGCGACGAGGGGGGGGGCGTCGCAGGCTCGGGTGGGGGAGTGGCCTCCGGCTGCGTTGTGGCTTCGTCAGGCGCCTCGTCGTCCGTTTCGGCGGCGAGGGCTTCAGCGGGCAGGCCGTCGGCAGTGGTGTCGGTGGCGGCGGGGAGGGGGGCGCGTTGCTCCTCGGCGACGACCGGGGCGGCAGGCTCGGGTTCGCCGTCTCGGCTCAGCACGAACCACAGCACGGCCACCACGGCCAGCAACACGACGAGTCCCACGATCCATCCCACGGGCGATGGGCGCTCATCACGCACGCGCGATGGCGCAGGGGTGCGATCCGGAGCAGCGCGCTCGGTAGCGGCTCCGGCCGGCTCCGGCACGGC
>JAHEMB010000140.1 GCA_024643915.1 Rhodothermaceae bacterium
CGTTCATGCCGGGAGGAGCGTGAGGGCGCTTTTTTGAGCAGCAGGGAGCGGCCGGGTGGCTGCTGAGGCCTCGCTCTCTGCCACAGGTGACGAGGCAGCGCAGCTTTTTTCGTTCCTTCTCCCTGTTCTTTGAATCACATTCGGTGATTCTGGCCTATGTCCCTGCACCGATAGCAGTTTTGGCTGCCGTATTCCGGCACGTGGGGGTGCCGCCGAGCGTCGTGCGGCGGAGGGCCTCGATTGAGGAGGCGGCGCCGGGCGAGCGGCAGGCGCGTCGGGCATCCCCAGGTGCGAAGCGAGTCGCCAGGTCCGAGAAGGAGAGTCGTAACAAATTTACATGTTCGTTTAGGAGTACGAGATTTCAGTCCTTGTCTGAGACAATGGGGGGCCTATATTACAATGGAGTTGCCTTCGTGAGCCATCTCAGTCCGATGAGGGCCCGTTCGCGACGGCCAGCGGGTTTGCTACGCGGCGCTCCGTGAAGCTGCGCTTTCGCCGGGTAGGCGGGCATTTCCATTAGCTTTCAGAAAGAAGATGGGACAAGGAGGCGGGTCAATAGAAGAGCGCCCCGATGTCTCATTGCGCCTGTTTTTCGTAAGGCCGGCTCCTCATCAGATCGTTCTTTATGCGCTCCAGCCTCGTCAGATTCTGGGGGCATTCGCGGGCCAGCTACTGGTTCTTTCCGGCGCTCATGGCGCTGGGCGCGGTGGTGCGCTCGTTTGTGCTGACGACGCTCGACACGCGCATCGGGGCCGCGCGGCTATTCGACCGGGTAGACTGGCTGGACGCCAACGAGCCAAACGGGGCGCGTCGCGTTCGTGGCGCCCTACCACCACACCGTACGGCACCTGGCGGCCTCGCCGACCGCTCCGCGGACAGCGGCGGAAACCTATGCCCGGCTCAATGACCAGGCCTGATTTTCCCTTTGATCTTACCCTCCCCCGATGAAGATCGTCGTTCTCGTTCTGGCCGGCCTGCTGGCCGTATTTAGCTTCGTTCCTCTCATTCGCCACGACGACTGGTGGATCCGCATGTTCGACTTCCCGCGCATGCAGGTTTTCATCATCGGGCTGCTCGTGCTCGGGGCCTTCTTTTTCTTCTGGAGCGTCAAGACGTGGGCCGGGGGGGCGGTGCTGGGCGTGCTCGTGTTCGGGCTGCTCGTGCAGGCCTATCGCATCGTTCCCTATACGCCGCTCTATCCGAAAGAGGTGCTCGACTCGCCACGCGCCAATCCCGACTCGACCATCGCCCTGCTCGTGGCCAACGTGCTGATGAGCAACCGTAAGGCGGACCGCCTCCTGGAAATCATTCGAGCGCGGGACCCCGACATCGTGATCACGCTCGAGCCCGACGACTGGTGGGAGGGGCAACTGCGCGTGCTTGAAGAGGACTATCCGTACACGCTCAAGGCGCCGCTCGACAACCGGTACGGGATGCTGCTGCACTCACGCCTGGAGCTGATCGACCCAGAGATCAAGTACCTCATCAGTGACGAGTTCCCGTCGATGCACATGCAGGTCCGGCTGGTGTCGGGCGATACGCTGTGGCTCCACAGCATCCACCCGGAGCCCCCCTCGCCAACCGAGGCCGACGAGTCGACGCGGCGCGATGCCGAGTTGCTCATCGTGGGAGAGGAGGTAAAAGACCGGGACCAGCCGACCATCGTCGCGGGGGACCTCAACGACGTCGCCTGGTCCTACACGACGACGCTCTTCCAGCAGATCAGCGGTCTGCTCGACCCGCGCAAGGGCCGCGGGATGTTCAACACGTTCCACGCCGCGTATCCGTTCATGCGGTGGCCGCTGGACCACGTGTTCCACTCGGATCACTTCATGCTGGCCGATATGGCGCGCTTGCCGGCCTTCGGGTCCGACCACTTTCCGGTCTATGCGCGCCTGGTTTTGCAGCCCGGGGCGCAGGCGCTGCAGGACGAGATGGAGGTGGACCGGGAGGACCGGGAGCAGGCCGAGGAGAAGATCGACAAAGTAGAGCAGCAAGAGGAGATGTAGGGACCGCCGGGAGAGCAGGCGGGTTCGCCCATGACAGCGAAAGGCCGCGCGACAGTCAGGCACCATCGAAACGTAAGACGCTCCCCATCATGCCCTCGAATCCCGCATCAGTGACGGACCCGGCACGGCTGGAGGCGTTGGCCCAGACCGACCTGCTCGACACCCCCCCGGAGGAGAACTTCGACCGGCTCGTCCGGCTGGCGGCTTCGCTCCTGCAGGCGCCCGTAGCGCTGCTCTCCCTCGTAGACCGGGACCGGCAGTTTTACAAGAGTGCCGTGGGGTTGAGCGAGCCCTGGGCCACGGCACGCGAGACGCCACTGTCGCACTCGTTCTGTCAGCACGTCGTGGACACCTCGGAGCCGCTCCTCATCGAAGATGCGCGGCAGCACCCGCTGGTGCGCGGTAACCAGGCGATCAAGGATTTCGGCATCGTCGCATACGCGGGCATCCCGCTCGTCACGCGGCAGGGGCACACCCTCGGCAGCTTCTGCGTGATGGACAAGGAGCCGCGTCGGTGGACGGACGCAGAGATCCAGACACTCCAGGACCTCGCCACCTCGGCGATGATCGAGATTGAGCTGCGGCAGCAGGTGAAGACGGCGCGGCGCGAAACGGAGCGGGCTGAGGCTGAGCGCCGACAGAAAGAAGCGCTCCTCAACGCGGCCGTTGAAGGCATCTTCGGGCTCGACGGGAGCGGGCGCTGCCTCTTCATCAATCGCGCCGCTGAAGCCCTGCTCGGGCTCGAACCGGCCGCCGCCGCGGGCGTGGCGCTTCACGACGTGGTGCATCCGCCCCGGCGCGGCGCGGCGCCCTGTACCCCGGCGCGGTGCCCCATCCTGCGCGCCCTCGGGGGGGAGGCCGTCGCCCAAACAGAGGACGTCTTCCACCGTCATGACGGGAGCACCATTCCCGTCCTGCTCTCGGCCGCCCCGCTGGCGGCCGTCGACGCCGGCGGCGCCGGCGTCGTAATCAGTTTCATCGACCACAGCGACCGGCAACAGTACGTGCGCCGCTTGCGGGTGCAGCACGCCGTCAGTGATGCCCTTTCCACCTGGCAGGGCGACGCGGCGTCGGCACCGCTGCTGCTGCAGGCCATCGGCGAGGCGCTCGGCTGGGAATGCGGCGCGCTGTGGCGACCCGATGAGGAGGGGGCGCACCTGGTGTGTACGACCGTCTGGCACGCCGACACCTTCACGCACGCCGGTTTCGAAGCCTCGACGTGGGCCGCCCGCTTCACGCCGGGCGACGGGCTGGTGGGGCAGGTATGGCAGGAGGCCACGCCGGAGTGGCGCATGGATGTGCAGGCCGACGCCCATTACCAGCGGGCCCAAGAGGCGGCCGAGGCGGGGCTGCACGGGAGCATCGCCTTCCCGATCCAGGCCGGCGACGAGGTGCTGGGGGTGATCGATTTCTACAGCATCGAAAGGCAGGCACCCGACCCGGAGCTTGCTGACAGCGTGGCGGCACTCGGCCAGCAGATCGGGCAATTCTTCCACCGGCAGCGTGCCGAGGTGGCCGCGCGCACCAGCCGGATCTGGAACGCGTCTGTGTTCGAGGCGGCGCTCGACAGCATCGTGGCGATCGACCACGAGGGCCGCGTGATCGAGTGGAACGCAGAGGCCGAGCGCACCTTCGGCTATCGCCGCGACGAGGTCCTCGGCCGGGAGATGGCCGCGGTGATCGTGCCCCCGCAGCACCGCAAGGCGCATCGCGACGGCATGGCCCATTACCTGGAGACGGGGGAAGGACCTGTCCTCAATCAGCGCATCGAGATCACCGCCGTTCGTAAGGACAAGACCGAGTTTCCGGTGGAGCTCGCCATCACCCAGATCCCGCTCGACGGCCCGCCTCACTTCGTCGGGACCATCCGGGATATCACCCAGCGCAAGGAAAGTGAAGCGGCGCTGATGCAGGAGCGCGAGCAATTTCGTATGCTCGCCGAGACGATCCCCCAGCAGGTCTGGACCGCACAGCCGGAGGGCGGGCTGGACTTCGTCAACCAGCGTATTCTCGACTATTTCGACCGGTCGGCTGAGGAGATGATTGGCATGGGCTGGCAGGACGTGATCCATGCGGACGATCTGCCGGAGGTGATAAAGCGGTGGCAGCGGGCGCTCGAGACCGGGGAGCCTTACGAGGTCGAGTTCAGACTACGCGAAGGAGGCACGGGCGCGTACCGGTGGCACCTGGGGCGGGCTCTGCCCATGCGTGATCGACAGGGGCGCGTGGTGCGATGGTTCGGGAGCAACACCGACATCGTGGACCGCAAGCAAATCGAGCAGGCGCTGCGCGAGGCCAAGGAGGAGGCGGAGGCCGCGAGCCGGGCCAAGAGCCAGTTCCTGGCGAACATGAGCCATGAGCTGCGCACGCCCCTCAACGCCGTCATCGGCTACAGCGAGCTCTTGCAGGAAGAGGCGGAGGACGCAGGGCTCGACTCGTTTCTGCCCGAACTCGAAAAGATCCACGCGGCCGGGCGGCAGCTCCTGGGGCTCATCAACGACGTGCTGGACCTGTCCAAGATCGAGGCAGGCAAGATGGCGCTCTACTTCGAGACGTTCGAGGTAGGGCCGATGCTCGAAGAGGTGGTTCACGTGATCGAGCCGCTCATGAAGCGGAACGACAATCGCCTAACGGTGAAGCAGGCGCCGGGACTGAAGCAGCTGCACGCCGACAAGATGAAGGTACGCCAGAGCCTGATCAACCTGCTCGGGAACGCGGCGAAGTTCACCGAAGGGGGGCAGATAGACCTGGAGGTGCAAAGCGAGGGGGGCGACGCGGGGGAGGAGGTGGTCTTTCGGGTGCGGGACACGGGGATCGGGATGACGGAGGAGCAAGTGGATCGCCTGTTCGAGTCGTTCGTGCAGGTAGACGAGGAGGCGGCACAGCGGTACGGGGGCACAGGGTTGGGGCTGGCCCTGACGCAGCGCTTCTGCGCGATGATGGGGGGGCGCGTAGAGGTCGAGAGCGAGGTGGGGGTGGGCACGACCTTCACCATACGCCTGCCGCGGGGCCTACCTGAAGGCGAGGCGGGCGGGTCCGAGGCGGGCGGGTCCGAGGCGAGCGCGCCGGCGGGGCCGAAACCGGTGGGAGCGCGCTCTACCGAGCCGCTCGTGCTCGTGGTCGACGATGACCCGGAAGCACGCGATCTCTTACGGCGCCACATGGAGCGGGCGGGGTGCCGCGTGGTGGAGGCCATGGACGGCGAGGCGGGACTGGAGCTGGCGCAGACCCTCCAGCCCGACCTGATCACGGCCGACGTGTGGATGCCGAAGATGGACGGCTGGACCCTCCTGGCGGCGCTCCAGGCCAGCCCCCCGCTAAATGATATTCCCGTCATCATGATGACCATGGCGGACGACCGGGAGCTGGGCTATGCCCTCGGAGCGGCTGCCTACCTGAGCAAGCCCATCGACCGGGCGGAGCTGGCCGCATTGTTGCACGAGCACGTCGGGTTGGCGCCGCCGCCCACCCTCCTGCTCATAGAAGCAGACCGGCCGCTGCGCGAGGCGATGCGCGAGCGGCTCGTCGGCGACGGCTACCGCGTGTTCGAAGCCGAGGACGAGCAGAGAGCCCTCGGGGCGTTACACGCGCAGCGGCCCGACCTGGTCGTGCTCGACTTCGAGGGCTTGGAGATCGACGGCCTGGCCGTACTCGAAGCCCTCCAGGGGCGCGAGCGGTCGATCCCGGTCGTCGTTCTGCACGACGGCCCGTTGCCGGACGAGGCCGAAGGCCGGCTGGACGGACAGGTGCGGCAGGTTCTCGCCAAAGCTGATCTGGACGTAGCCTCGCTCCCTGCGGCGCTGCGCAAGCACCTCAACGCGTGCGGCGGAGCAAACTCGCCGCAGGCGCCCATAGCAACTTCCCAAGACCTGTAGAGGTGAACCCATGGAAAGCACAATGAAGGCCCCTGGCCCGCTCCACCACCTGGACGTCCCGCTCGAGCGCGACGGTTTTTTACGCACCCTGCTCCGTTCCCTGGCCGGCACGCTGCAAGACGTCGTCGGGCTCGACGAAGCCGCCGGCTTCATCAGCGTCGTCGGGCAGGAGATGGGTGAAAGGATCAACCACGACTACCGGCACGCCCTGCAGGTGGAAAACCTGGACCGCGCGCAAGTGGCGGACGTGTTGGTGGACCTCAAGGCCCGCATCCAGGGCGACTTCTTCGTGATTGAAGAGGACGAGGAGAAGATTGTCCTGGGCAACCGGTCCTGTCCGTTTGCCGAGAAGGTCGTCGGGCGGCCCGCCCTGTGCATGATGACCTCGAACGTCTTCGGCTCGATTGCGGCCGAAAACCTGGGCTATGCCAAGGTGGAGCTGCAAGAGACGATTGCTGAAGGGGAGGCGGGCTGCCGGGTGGTGGTATATCTACAACCGACGGAGGAGGCCGCACAGGCCGCGGGTCGAGAATACTTCAAAGCAACGCCGGCCTCATGACCCCTGCTGCCTTCAACGCAATAGCCCAGGTCATACCCGAGTCGATGCTGCTGGTGTCGGGGGAGGGAGAGATTCTGGCGCACAACGGGCCGCTGGCCGACCTGGTGGGGGCGCCCACGGTGGTGGGCCGCCGGCTGGCCGACCTCGTGGCGGACCCTCCCGAGGCGGTGCGCCGGTACCTGGAGCGCTGCGCGCGGAGCCGGGCGTTCGTGCTCGGGGCGCTCACGCTGCGCCCCCGGCAAGGAGGGGGCGAGGTGCTGCGGTGCGAAGGCGCGGTAGTTCGGCCGTGGTCCCCGGAGGCGCCGGCGCTGCTCCTGCTGCGTCTACAGCCGCGTGCAGCCGCCACCACCCACTTCATCACGCTCAACCAGAAGATCGAACGGCTCACAGCCGAGATTCACGAGCGTCAGAAGACCGAGGCGGCCCTGCGGGAGATGGAGCGGTTCGCGCGCGGCACGGTGGATGGGCTGGCCTCGCACGTGGCCATCCTCAACGAGGACGGGGCCATCCTGTCGGTCAATCAGGCCTGGCGGGCCTTCGGCGTGGCCAATGAGGCCGCGCGGGAGGAAGCGATCGGGGTGGGTGCCAACTACCTGGAGGTCTGCGAGTCTGCGACGGGCGACTGTTCCGCTGAGGCCAGGGCGTTTGCCACGGGCATACGCGCCGTACTGCGCAGGGAGCAGGACCTCTTCGAGCTTGAGTATCCCTGTCACAGCCCGACGGAGCAGCGCTGGTTCGTCGGGCGGGCGACGAGCTTCCCCGGTAACGGTCCGGGGCGGGCGGTCGTGGTGCACGACGACATCACCCAGCGGAAGTTGGCCGAGGCCGCCCAAGTGCGGGCCCGTGCTGAAGCCGAGCTGGCGAACCAGGCCAAGAGCCAGTTCCTGGCGAACATGAGCCATGAGCTGCGCACGCCCCTGAACGCCGTCATCGGCTACAGCGAGATGCTCCAGGAGGAGGCTGAAGAGGCCGGGCTACAGCACTTTCTACCCGATCTGCAAAAGATCAACGCGGCCGGGCGGCAGCTGCTGAGCCTCGTCAACGACGTGCTGGACCTGTCGAAGATCGAGGCGGGCAAGATGGCGCTCTACCTCGAGACGTTTGAGGTGGCGCCGATGCTCGAAGAGGTGACCAGCACGATGCATCCCATGATGATGCAGCAGGCCAACCGCTTCTCGCTCGACCTGCGGGG
>JAHEMB010000141.1 GCA_024643915.1 Rhodothermaceae bacterium
AAAAACGGAAACGCCTGCACCGCTGCCTCCGCCTCGCCTTTGACCCGCGTGTAGAAGAATGGCGACCGGCGGCTCGCGCCGAGGGAGGAGACGAGGAGGTACTGCCCGGCGCCCTGCGCGTGCGCCAGCCTGGCCGCCTCGCGCGGGTAGTCCAGATCGACGCGGCGGAAGGCCTCTTTGGAACCGGCTTTCTTCCAGGTGGTGCCCAGGCAGCAAAAAACGTCGTCCACAGCGAAGAGGCCAGCGTGCGTGTCCAGTTGGTCGAAGTCGACGACGTGATGCGCCAGCTTCGGGTGGGACCGCCCGAGCGGCCTGCGGCCAAGGGTGACGACGCGACCGTACACCGGATCGCCGAGGAGCAAATCGAGGGCATGCCCACCGATGAGGCCGGTAGCGCCGAGTACGAGGGCGGTGCGGGTGGAAGCTTCGTCTGGCAAGGGATTTTGATGGGCTAGCGGCGGCTCGTTCCAAGAGGGGCCCGTCCCCGATCCATCAGGGCAGGCTGTCTACGGTCTTTCCGATAAAACCCTCAACTCGTCTCAAAATACCGGTAGCGGGCTCGGGAGACGCAATAAATACCGTACGCCACGAAGCCGAGGGCCACCACACCGAGCAACCACGGCCCGTAGGGTTGCCGCGCGAGGGTCGAGAGTGCCTCGCTCAGGCCGCCGGCTTCGCTGGGGTCGCGCTGGAGGGCCGCCTGTATCACGAAGCCGCCGATCAGGCAGAACGTGACGCCACGCGCCGACAGGCCAAACTGCCCGATGCGCTTCGCCCAGCGCTTTTCCTTGCCGCTCATCTCACCCTGCTTATAGTGCTTCATAAAAGACGCCTTGTAAGCACGGATGAAGTGGTAAACCCCGACACCCAACAGAATCAACCCCACAAGGCCGACGAGCCACTGCCCAAACGGCTGCGCCAACACTTTCGCTGTGAACGCCTCTTTGGAGGTGCCGCCGCCAGAGCCGCTCCCAAGCACAGCCGAGCCGGCCCAGTAAGCCAGGAAAGCATAGGAGAGACCACTCACCACGAAGGCAATGCGTTTGAAGAGGCCTTTCGCGTCGGTGCCTTCATCCTCCGTGTCCACGATGGCCTGGACGAAGCGCCAGAGCGCATACGCCAGCAACCCGATAGCCGTGAGGCCCAGCAAGATTTGCCCGAACGGCTGTGTCGCGATGGCGCCCAGCGCGCCCTTCGACCCCTCCGCCTCGCCGCCGCTGCCGAACGCCGTTTGCAGCGCCAGCACCCCGACGATGCCATACACCACGCCTTTCGTCGCGTAGCCGGCCCGGGCCACCGGTTCTACCCAGTCGCCCTTTACCCGCTGGGCGTGCCGCTTCGCCTGGGCCGCCGTTGAAGATAGATTTGCCACGGAAATGCCTCGGTTCGTTCTTTCTGGTGTTGATGGCTCTTTAACCAGAAAGGACCCCGCTCAGCACACCACGCAGGTAACGATCCTCGTAATTCTATTTCACAGCACCTGCCCGCCCAGCAAGTCCTCAAGCGCGGCACTCACTTTCGGGTTTTCGCCAAAGTGAATGACGATCAGGTTGTCGCGGCGGTAGAGGGGCGCGGTGAAGGGAGGGTTGGGGGCGAGGCGTTCGAGATCGAGCACGGCTGCTGCCTCACTCTGGTAAGCGTGCACGTGCACGAGGTCGCCGGCGGTACGGTAGACCAGGGCCGGCTCGCTAAGCTGCCGCGACTGCGCCGTCGTTTCATAATACGGCTCTACACCCTCGGCCCGCATTTGCTTGAGGAAAACCTCGACGGTGTCGGTCTTCTTCGTCGGCGTCTCCTGGAAGCGGGCGCACCCGGCCAGCACAACGGCCATCAGAAAGGTCGCTGCAAAGGAACGCGCGGTTGTTGTCATTTCAATCCTCCCTTTGTGATGATGCGGCATCGCTTTCTTCGCCGCCGGGGCCGCGCGCCCCAGCAAAGGAGGGTGCGGCGACTCTCTCCTATGAGACGCAACCTTTGACGAGGGGTTGCCGTAGCGGCTTGACATTCGACTACAGATGTAGTATTCTAGAAACTACACCTGTCGTTCAAACCGCACCTTTGGCCTTCTCATGCCCGACACGACGCAGTTGAGCGCCTTGCAGATGACCCTCATGCGAGTGCTGTGGCAGCGCAGCGAAGCCACCGCCGCCGAGATCCACGAAGCCGTGCTGGCCGAGCGCGACCTGGCGCCGACCACGGTGGCGACCGTCCTCTCGCGCCTCGCAAAAAAAGGGGTCGTCACGTACCGGCAGGAGGGACGGCAGTACGTGTACCGGCCCCTCGTGAGCGAGCACGACGTGCGCCAGTCGATGGTGGGCGACCTCGTCGAGCAGCTTTTCGACGGCGATGCGGCGGCCCTGGTGAGCCATCTCCTGCACGAAAGCGAAATGGCGCCGGGCGACCTCGACCGTCTCCGCGCCCTCCTCGAAAATCATAGCGACCTTGCCTCCACCGAACCGGAGACCCCCGATCATGCGTAGCTTTTTTCTCCTCGCGCCGGACGCCGCGCCCGCCGTTCTCGTAGCGGCGTGGCTGCTGACCTACGCCTTCCACAGCACGCTCCTGCTGGGGGGCGCGTGGCTGCTTTCACAACGGCCCCGTTTCCAATCGGAAGGCACGCAGGATACGCTCTGGAAAGCCGCCCTGCTCGGCGGCCTGCTGACGGCCACACTCCAGCTTTTCGGTGGCACCGGTCAGCTTTTCGATGAAACGCCTGTTGCAGAATCCATTGCCGTCGTCTCACCCGACGTACAGGCCGAAATCGCTTTTCCGACGACGCCCGTCGCGGCCTTGCCGGTGACGTCTGCGCCCGCCAGGCTGACGCCCTCGGCGCCCTTCCGGCCCGCGGACGCAGCGCCCTGGCTGGTAGCAACATGGCTGCTGGGCGCTGGCCTGCTGGGTGCGCGCCTACTCAGCGGTAGGCTCCGCTTCGCCCAGCGGCTGGGCAAAAGACGACCTGTTTCCAATGAAGGTGTGTTGGCCCTGCTCGACGAAACCGTTCATAAGGCTGCCGTGCCGCGCCGCCTCCGCAACCGGCTGCGGCTCACAACGGCGGCGAACCTGAGCAGCCCCGTGGCCCTGGGGCGAAGCGAGATCTGCCTGCCGGAGCGGGCTCTGACCGAGATGGAGCCGGCCTTGCTGCGCCCCGTCCTCGCCCACGAACTCGCCCATCTCGTCCGCCGCGACCCCCTGTGGCTCGCTCTGACGGCCTCCCTGGAGCGCCTGTTCTTCTTCCAGCCGCTCAACCGCATCGGACGCCGCCAGCAGCAGGCTGCCGCCGAATTCCTGTGCGACGCGTGGGCTGTCCGGCACACCGGCGCGGGCCCGGCCCTCGCCCGCTCGCTCGTGCAGGTGGCCACGTGGATCAAGGGCGCCCCGCCCGTCCCCGCCGTGTGCATGGCCCGCCCGGATTCGCCCCTCGTGCGCCGTGTGCAAAACCTCCTCGAAGGCGAGGCGGCGCGTGAACTGTCTCAGCCGGCGCGTCTGCTCCTCGTCGGCGGCCTGCTCGTCTTGATCACCGTGGCGGCGCCGGGGCTTTCGCTCAAGAAGGCCCTCCCCGAGGCCACCGCCGCCGCTGCTGCGATGTTCGAGGAGGCGGAGAGGGCGCTGCTCGAAGAGGACCACGATGCGAAGTACGAATGGCACGAGGACGACCATCACTTCACTGTCATCCTCGAAGGCGAGGTGCACTTCGCGCCGGACTACGAGCGCATCGCCGCCATCAGCCCCGGCGGCGCCTTCCGCGCTGCCGAAGAGTGGCCCAGGCACCGCCGTGTGCTCATCGTGCGCCCCGGCTCCGGCAACGATTTCCGCTACGAATACCGCGTCGACGGCAGCGAACGACCTTTCAACGAGGGCGGGCAGGCTTTCCTGGTCGAAATGCTGCAAAAGATGAGGCGGATGGAGGCCGACGTCGCTGCCGCGCAGGAAGACATGGAACGCGCTGCTCGCGACCTCGCCCGCGCGGAGGAAGAGATCGAACGCGCCCACCGTGAGATGGCCGAGCACGACTTCGAAGCCATCGGAGAGGAGGTGGAGGGCGAGATGGCGCGCCTGCACGAGGAGATGGAGCGGGTGCGCGAGGAGATGGAGCGCGTCCATGAAGAAACCGGCGAGGAAGTGCGCCGCGAGATGGAGGAGGCCCACCGCGAGTTGGAACGCGCGATGCAGGAGTTGCAGGACGAAGATTTACGCGCCGACGAGATGAACGTGGCCCGCCGGGAGATGGAGCACGCCCAGCAAGATATGGCCCGCCTGCAAGAGGAGCTACAGCAGGGGCTTCAAGGCGATATGCAGAAGCTACAGCGCGAGATGGAGCGAGTGCACCGCGAGATGAGCCGCCTCCACGAAAACCTCAATGGCCGGATCCACGAAGAGATGGAGCGGGCGCACCGCGACCTCCAGCGCGCCCTGGAAAATGGCAGAGGGAATCGGTCTGAGAGGCGCGACCGGCAAGGCGCGGCCTTCGAGTCACAGGAGGACGACGGCGCGTACTATAGCTGGTCCGACGGCGACCGTCGCGTAGAGGTCCGCCACCAGGGCGATGTGGTTCTTGCAGGGGGTGACGTGCGGCGCCTGTCTTCCGATGGCTACCTCATCATTGAGGAAACGGCCGGCGCCACCACGCGCCGTGTGGAGATGCGCCCCGCCGACGACGGCCGGCCCCTCTACACCTACTTCGTCGACGACCGCCGCCAGCCCTTCGGCGCCGAGGCCGAGGCGTGGCTGGCCCGCGTCCTGCCCGACGTCCGCGACCGCACGCCGCTGGGCGATTGACGGCCCGTCCTTCACTGCTCTTCCAGTTCCTCCAGCATTCGGACGGCATTGGTATTCTCAGGGTCCAGTTCCAGGGACTTCTGGTAATTCAGGATAGCCAGTTCCTTCTCTCCAGCTTGCACGTATGCTTCCCCTAGGCTATCGTACGGGTTCGCGGCGGCGGGGTATTCCTCTACATTGCGCTTGAAAATAGCAATGGCATCGTGCACCCGGTCCATGGAAAGCAATCCATATCCTAACCGGTTCAGCTCCCACTCAGTGAAACGATAATCGTCCGGGTGCTCACGCTTAAGATAGGCGTAGCGTTGAAGCGCCGCTTCGACACCCTCATGCTTCAGCGTGCCGACGAGGGCGGCGGCGATGGACACCTGGCAGGGGGGCCGGCTCCCGGTCTGCCACGCCATCCAGTCGCACGTCACCTGCCGGTGCACGTTCCAGCCGTTCGATCCGTTGGTGACTACCACGAGGCCGTCGCCCGTCGCAGGGACGATCTGGAAGACGGCGTGCCAGCCCCGGTTGGCGCCGCCATGCCCGACGATCAAGAGGTCGTCATGGAATGCATTTACGCCGTAACCAAGGCCGTAGGTGCTGTCGGAAGCCGGTGCGGGTGTGGTCATGAGAGCCACGGTCTCGGGCTGCAACAAGCCGCGCCCGGGCACCTCGCCCTGCGGGTTTGCCACGGCTGCCGCCGCGAACGTCGCCAGGTCCTCGACCGTCGTGTGCAGGCCCGCCGCCGCCTGGGCCGTGAACCTCGGGTTCGGCGTCGGTTCGCCGAACTCGTCATAGGCCAACGACGAGCCGGCCAGGATCGCGGGCGTCAGTGCGTAGCTGCTCCGCTGCATGCCGAGCGGCTGCAGCACCGCCTCCTGCATGTACTCGGCGAAGGATTGCCCGGTGATTTCTTCAACGAGGAGTTGCAGGAGCGTATAGCCGCCTCCAGAGTATTTCCACTGCGTGCCGGGCTCCATAATCAGCCGCACGTCCTCGCTGCCGTTCGTATCGCCGGAGAGCGACGCTTCGAGGGTCGGCAGTTCGTCGTCCGGCCCAAAGCCGGGATAGCCGTGAAGCGAGAGACCGGCGGTGTGGCTGAGCAGGCGCCGCACGGTGACGCCTGAGGCGTCGAACGCGGAGGGCGGTAGCTGCCAGCGGGTCAGGTATTGCCAGACGGGCGCATCTAGCTCGATCTTGCCCTGCTCCACGAGCTGCATCACGCCCCATGCCGCGACGGTCTTGGAAATGGAGCCGATGTTAAACCCGGTTTGTGTAGTCACGGGCCGATGCTTCTCTACGTCAGCGTAGCCGTAACCACGCGCGAAGACGATCTCCCCATTGCGGATCAGCGCGACGGCGGCACCGGGCACCTCAAACGTGTTCAAATACGCCGGCACCGTTTCATTGAGCGCAGCGGTGAAAGCGTCAAGCCGAATATGCGCTGAGGCCTCGTGCTGGGCCGATACTGGCAGAGAACTGCCTATAAGCAGCAGCCACGCGGCTCCAATAACGCCAGCCGCAATGCCGAGACGATGGGTTTTCATGGCGCGCTCCGCTTTCGTTTTCTAAACAAAAGATCAGCTCAGCCGCTTGATAGTGCAGCCGACCGACTTGGTCACGGTGGGATCGATCGCCTCGCCGTCGGCCAGGTTTTGCATCGCATCCAGCAGGAAAGGGCGCTCCACGGCGTCGGCGTTGCGGGCGTTGTCGTCGATGGCGCCTAGGTAAGCCAGGGTGAAGGCCGGATCGAAGAGAAAAACGTCGGGCGTGCGCGTGGCGCCGAAAGCGTCGGCGAGGGCGTGGTTTTCATCGATCACGTAGGGCACGGTGTAACCGTTGGCGGCGGCGAACGCCTGCATGTCTTCCAGCCCATCGCCCTGGTCGCGATAGGCTTCATTTGAGTTGACGAGGATCATGCCGATGCCGAGCTCCTCGGCGCGCGCCATCAGGACCGGATAGCGATCCTGCCAGGCTTCCACCCACGGGCAGGTGTTGCATGAGAAGACGACGAGCAACCCGTTCTCGCCCATCATGTCTTCGAGGGAAAACATGTCGCCCGAGATATCGAGCATCTCGGTATCCGTCATCGGGGCAGCGTCGCCGATGGCGAGGCGTTCGGGCGGTGCAGGGGTGAAAGCGGCGACAAAGAACGTGGCAAAAAGAGCAGCAAACGACAGGCGGTTCTTCAGCATAACGAAATCCTCCAGTACCTTTGGGGAATTGCTGGGTGGGTAGAGCACGCGTATCGTTTTACCCGGCCCCGGTTCCGTCGGTCGTCCACGCATGAAGGCACTCTGCCCACCGCTCCTCTTCAACAAACTGTTAAGATCGTTGTGGAACTCCCGATGCGCTTGACGATCTTAGTGTATTACCCGCCGCGCAAAAACCAGGGTGTTGCTCCCACCCGCCTGCGCGTCCGCCCGCCATCGCCAATACCCCCGGAGAATCGACATGAGTGAAGGACAAATTACGCTGACGGTCCTGCACGACCTGGCGCTCCTCTACCTCGGCCTCGCCCACGGCGCCGACGACGAACTCGATCCTTCCGAGACGACGGAGATAGAAGCCAAGCTGCGGCAATGGCAACCGCACAAAGATCCCGCCCTGATCCATCACGTCCTCCGCGAGGCCACCCTTTCGTACATGAACGAGCACGGCGAAAAGCGCCTTAAGGAAGCCGTGGACGTGCTCGGCCGCCAGCTCCCCGAACGCCTCCGCATCGCCATCCTCCGCGACCTCGAAGACATCGCCCAGGCCGACCGGCAGGTAACTGAGGGCGAAGAGCACTTCATCAACCGCGTCGCCGACCTGCAGGGCCTGGAGCGGAATTAAGTGCAGCGTGACCGGCCATGACGCTTT
>JAHEMB010000142.1:0-5841 GCA_024643915.1 Rhodothermaceae bacterium
CATGGCGGCACGGGCGGCCTGGCGCATGCTCTCGTCCGCGTTCTCGCGTAGCTCACCGAGGTTGTTGAAGAAGCGCCCTTCGAGCAGGTCGAACAGGTGTGCGAAGGCGGCCTTGTCCCGCTCGAAATCCGGGCCGTGCGCGTTCTTCCGTAGCAGGCTGTCCATCTTCGAGAGCGACGCGGCCAGGGCGACAATGTAGATGCCGTTATCGGCCACGCGGGCCTGCTGCACCTGCCGCTTCACGATCTCCTCCCGCTCCCACTTGCTGACGAGCTTAAGGTAGTGCGCGTGCTTCTGAACGAGGAGCGAGAGCCGGTGCGCGTAGCCCATGAGCGCCGGATCGACCTGGTCGATCACGGGGCGGCCCGGGCGAATGCCGAGGAAAAGCTCGGCGCCGAGGGGGATGGCCCGCTTCATCACTTGCGGGTTGAGGCCGTTGGCGACGATGCGGCTCAGGTTCTGCCCGACCGTTTCCTCGCTGTTCCACGTGAGGGCTTCCTGCACCGCCATCATCTGCTCGGCGAGTTGCTTGCCGCCGTAGGCAAAAACGAACGACTGCATCACCTCGTTCGAGCCTTCGACGATGCGGTGGATGCGGTTGTCGCGCCACAGTCGTTCAAACTCGTTCTCGGTCACGTAGCCCTCGCCGCCCATGATCTGCATGGCATCGTCGAGGACCTCCCAGCCCATCTGCGAGCAGAAGACCTTGCAGATGGCCGTCTCCACCATGATGTCGCGGTCGCCCCGGTCGAGCATGCCGGTGGTGAGGTAGAGGAGCGCGTCCATGCCGAAGTTGAGCGCCGCCATGCGCGCGATGCGCTGCTGCACGAGCTCGAAAGCGGCGAGGGGACGACCGAACTGGTAGCGCGTCTGCACCCACTTGATGGCCTGGTTCATGCCCCGCCGGGCGCCGCCCGTGATGCCCGCCGAGAGCGTGCACCGCCCAAAGTTGAGGCAGGTAAGCGCCACGTTGAGGCCCTTACCCTCTTTGTGCAGCAGGTTCTCGCGCGGCACCTTCACGTTGTTGAAGCGGATGCGTGCCTGCCAGGTGCCTCGAATGCCCGTCTTGCTCCGGTTCTTCTGAAAGATGTCCACGCCGTCCATCGCCGGATCGACGATGAGGGCGGTGACCTTGTCGGTCTCTACGCCCGTCTTCGGATCGACGAGCTTCTGCTTGGCCATGACGGTGAAAATGCCCGCCAGGGCACCGCTCGTGGACCACTTCTTCTCCCCGTTGAGAATGTAGTGCGTGCCGTCCTTGCTCAGTTCGCAGCGCGTCTCCTGGCCCGCCGCGTCGCTGCCCACGTTAGGCTCCGAGAGGCAGAAGGCGGAGAGGTACTCACGCGCCACTTTCGGCAGGTATTGCTGCTTCTGGTCCTCGTTGCCGAAGAGCATGATGGCTTTGCACCCGATAGACTGGTGCGCCGAGACGACGACCGAGGTGGAGCCGCAGTACCGCCCGATCATTTCCAAAACGCGATTGTAGCTGGTCACGCCCAGCCCCAGCCCGCCGTACTCCTCGGGGATGGTCATGCCCATCACGCCCAGTTCGAACAGCCGGTCGATGGCCCACTCGGGAATGTACTCTTCCTGGTCGATCTCCACCGAGGGATGCTCATTACGCAGGTAGTCTTCTAACTTTTCGAGGAGGGCGTCGCACTTTTTGCGCTCGGCCTCCGTCTGCTCGGGGTATGGGAAGACGAGATCCTGACGGAACCGGCCCCAGAACAAGTTCTTGGCAAAGCCGAGTTCGGTCGGCTCCGGCCCCATCATGGCCTCGACGTCCTGGATCATCTTGCGATCCTGAACATCGATATTCTTCATCTTGCTAAGTCCTGGACTCGACATAAAAATCCTCTCTATGCGCTGATATTCGGGGAAAAGCAGGCCCCTGCCGGCGAAAAGCAGCGGGGCGCCGCGACCTGGCGAGACTGAAACAGCGGCGCTCTCAAAAGCGCTTCCAGCCCTGTCTCAAGTACAGGCGACTAAATCCCCCAGTTCCTCTGCAAATGTTAATCCTTGGTTTGTTGTGGCGCTCCTGCGGCACGCGGTTGGCCGGTTGTCAGTTCGCTCTTGCAAGGGGAGCGACGTACCTTACGTATCGGACGTCGGGCGAGACGATGTAAGTGCCCTGGCCTGCCCATGCTTATCGACAGACAACAAACCAAGGACAACGGACCAACAATGCTCGATTTTCTCTACAAGCTGCGGCAGATTCAGGAATCGCGGCGCTCCGTCTTATGCGTGGGGCTGGACCCCGACCCACAACGCATGCCGCAGCATGTGCTCGACCTCTACCCGCTCCCCGAGGCCATCGAGGCGTTCAACGCGGCCATCATCGAGGCGGTGGGGCCGGCGGCATGCGCGTTCAAGCTGAACCTGGCCTTTTACGAGGTGCTGGGCTGGCAGGGCTGGCGCGCTCTGGAGGCCACCCTGGCCCTCATCCCCGAGGACACCATCACTCTGGCCGACGCCAAGCGGGGGGACATCGGCAATACGGGGCGGATGTACGCTGAGGCGCTTTTCGAGACGCTGGGCTTTGATGCCTGCACGGTGGCGCCATACATGGGGCGCGACAGCGTGGCGCCGTTCCTGGAATACCCCGGCAAGGCCGCTTTCGTCCTGGCACGCACCTCCAATCCAGGTGCCGCCGACTTTCAGGAGCGCGACTGCGAGGGCGAACCGCTGTACCTGCGCGTGGCCCGGCAGGTGGCCGCCTGGAACGAGGGCACGCCCGGCGCCGCCGGCCTCGTCGTCGGCGCGACGGCCCCCGAAGCCCTTGCCGAGGTGCGCGCGACCTGCCCCACCCTCCCCTTCCTCGTCCCCGGCGTGGGCGCCCAGGGCGGCGACCCAGGCGCGGTGATGCGCGCCGCCGCCACCGACGACGGCCTCGTCCTGGTAAACAGCAGCCGCCAGATCCTCTACGCCTCCGATGGCGAGGACTTCGCCGAGGCCGCCGCCCGCGAGGCCGAGAAACTACGGGCCGCGCTGGACAATGAGAAATGAGCAATGGGTTGCCTATCACTTCGGGAAAAGCCACTGCCTCCTGTCCTCCCTCGACCCGTTTGCCAGCGCTTCTCGATATGAATAGTACCAAATCCGCTTTCGCGGTTCGCTCCGTCAGTCGGGCTGCGCCCGCGTGTGTGAATGGACGAATCGCAGCCCTTATTGTCCTGCTCTCACGACAGACTATCGCCGTCTCTCCGACTCTCCACTCCTCGAAAGCTCATCACTCTTCACATTTTTCGATTGACGATGTGAGCGATTGTGCTTATACTGTGTATCACATGTGTTCCAGGGGCCGCCTGCGCCGCTTTTCCTCCACGCCTTCGCCTCCTACGGACCTGACCCGCCCGGTGCCATGAGCCGCAAGCAACTGACCGCCAAGCAGCACGCCTTCCTCCAGTACCTGATCGAGCACATCAAGGACCAGAAGGTCTGGCCCACCTACCGCGAGATCGTCGATCATTTCGGGTATCGCTCGCCCAACAGCGTCACGCAAAACCTTCAGGCGCTCTACAAGAAGGGCTTTTTGAAGCGCACGCAGGACGGCTACGAGCTGGTCGATCAGCGGGCGTTGCGGCCCGAGCCGCGCGGCATTTCCGTGCGCGGCATCATCACAGCCGGCAAGTTGCAAGAGGCCGTCGATTCCGACCTCGGCACCATCACACTCGAAACGCTCTTTCCCAACCTGGACCGCATCTACGCCATCCGCGTCTCCGGCCAGTCGATGAAGGGCGCCGACATCAACGACGGCGACTACGTCCTCCTCATCGACGACGACATTCCCAATGGCGGCATCGGCGCCGTCCTCTACGACGGCGAGACTTCGCTCAAGCGCGTCTTCCACGACCACGGCGGCCTCCGCCTCGAACCGGCCAACCCCGAGTACGCCGGCATCCAGATCCAGCCCGACGTGTTCGAGGAGGTGAAGATCCTGGGCCGCTACGTGGGCCACGTCAACCACACCGGCATCTACCGCCGCCCTGCCCGCGCCCTTGCCGCCTTCAACGGCGCCTGACAAGATTTCGGACGATGCGGATACAATTAGGAATCTTGCCGTTCAATCCGCATTCCCCATTCCGCAATCCGAAATTATGAAGCCTCCAAGTTGGCGCCAGAACCTGCTACGCAAGGGCGGTTTCTGGCGCAACGGGCACTGGTACGACCTGCACGTCGAGCGCCGGATGCCCCTCTTCCTGCCGATGCTCGACGAGATGGCGACGGCCCTGCCGCCCCTCGAAGCCGGCACCGCCGTGTGCGACCTGGCCTGCGGTACGGGCAACGCCGCCTTTACCGTCCTGATGGCCTACCCCACCATCCACCTCACCCTCCTCGACGAGGACCCGGCCCTGCTCGACATCGCGCGGGCGAAGGTATCTGAGTTCGACCCGGAGGTGGAAGTGCTCCAGGCCACCGTAAAGGCGGACGGCGAGCCGCTCCCCGGCGGTCCGTACGAAGTCATCCTGGCATCGCTCGCCCTGCACGTCCTGGTGGGACACGAGGCCGAAGGCGCCGAGGCCGAGAGCCGCTACGAACTCCTCTTCCACGGCCTGCGCGACAGCCTCGCCCCCGGTGGTCATCTCCTCGTGGGCGATCACGTCGGCACGCTCGGCCTCTTCCGCCACCTCAAAGCCATGGAACGCGCCGGCTTCGTAGATGTGGATTGCGCCTGGCGACAGGACGATTTCTTCGTGGCCGGTGGGCGTGTGCCGGAGTGAAAGCTGAATCGAGGAGCCGTAGAGACGAGGAGTCGAAGAGATAGATCTTGATTGTGCCAGCGCCCGCGCCATTGGAGGCTCAACTGGTCGGCATCGACGTCGGCGGCACGTTCACCGATTTCGTGTGGCTGGTGGACGGCGGGCTGCGCGTCCACAAAGCGGCCACGACGCCCCGCGACCAGAGCCGCGCCATCGTGGCCGGGCTGGCGCACCTGGGGGTGAGCGAGACAGCGGCGGTGGTCCACGGCACCACGGTAGCCACCAACGCCTTGCTGGAGCGGCTGGGTGCCCGCACGGCCCTCCTCGCCACCGAATGTTTTGCCGACGTCCTCGTCATCGGCCGCCAGAACCGCCCGCACCTCTACCGCCTCAGCCAGCACCGCCCCCCGCCGCTCGTCCCCGCCCCCCTGCGTTACGAGGTACCGGAACGCCTCGACGCCGAGGGCCGCGTGCTGCGCCCCCTCGACGAAGCCGCCCTGGCAGAGATCGCGGCGCGGTTGAGCGAAGAAAAGGTCGAAAGCGTCGCCGTCGTTTTCCTCTTCTCTTTTCAAGATCCTGCGCACGAACAGCGTGCCGGCGAGATTTTGCGAGCGCGGCTGCCGGGCGTGCCGATCTCGCTCAGCAGCGACATCTTGCCGGAACATCGCGAGTACGAGCGGACAGCCACGACGGTCGTCAACGCCTACGTGCGACCCCTTGTGGCGCGCTACCTGGAACGGTTGGAAGGGGCAATGCGCGAGCGTCCGCTCCGCGTGATGCAATCGAACGGCGGCGCCATTGAGGCCGGGTCAGCGGCAGCCCAGGCGGCCCGCCTCGTGCTGAGCGGTCCTGCAGGCGGCGTGGTGGGAGCCTTCGCCCTGGCACAGCAGGCGCTCGGAGACACCGCGCCACGCGTCCTCACCTTCGACATGGGCGGCACCAGCACGGACGTGGCCCTTTGCCCCGGCGCCATCCCCCGCACCGCCGAGAGCACCCTCGCCGACCTGCCGCTACGCCTACCCACCATCGCCATCCACACCGTCGGCGCGGGGGGCGGCAGCCTCGCCCGCGTCGATGCCGGGGGCGTCCTACGGGTGGGGCCGGAGAGCGCGGGCGCCGACCCCGGCCCGGCCTGCTACGG
>JAHEMB010000142.1:5851-7606 GCA_024643915.1 Rhodothermaceae bacterium
CTACGGCTGAGGCGGTACCCACCCCACCGTCACCGACGCCAACCTCGTACTGGGCCGCCTCGATGCGGACTTTTTCCTAGGCGGCGCGGGCGGCCTGCGCCTCGATGCTGCAGCGGCCCGTGTGGCCGTGGCGCGGCTGGGCGAGAAGCTGGATCTCTCGCCGGAGGCAGCGGCCCTCGGCGTGGTGCGCGTGGCGAACGCGGCGATGGAACGGGCGCTGCGTCGCGTGTCGGTGGAGGAAGGGCACGACCCACGCACCTACATCCTCGTGCCTTTCGGCGGGGCCGGGCCGCTCCACGCCTGCGACCTCGCCGCCGCCCTCGGCATTCGTCGATTGCTCGTCCCGCCCAACCCCGGCCTCCTGAGCGCTCTCGGCCTCCTCCTGGCCGACGTCGTCTTCGACGCCTCCCAGGCCGTGCTGCAACGCGCCGCGATACTGGCGGCTGATCCCGAGCCGCTGCGCGCGGCCTTCGAGGGGCTAGACCAACAGGTGCGCGCCGTGCTGCACGACCACAAAGCCTTGCAAGTGGAAGCGTTCGTGGAGGCGCGGTACGCAGGGCAGAGCTACGAGTTGGAGGTGCCCCTCGCCCTCCCTCTTTCTTCCGCAGCCGTCCATGAAGCGGCGGCAGCCTTTCACACGGCGCACCGGCAGCGCTACGGCTATGCCAGCCAGGAGGCGCCCGTAGAGGTGGTCACGCTTCGCGTGCGCGGCACCGCCCCCGGCGCCCGCCCCGCGCTACCGCGAGAGCCGGAAGCAGACGACACCGCCGAGGTCGCCCACGTTGGTCAGAAGAGCATCTGGTTCGGCAGCGCCGGCTCGACACCGACCGCCTGCTACGACCGCACGCGCCTGCGTCCGGGCCATCACTTCGCCGGCCCCGCTGTCGTTTTCCAGTACGACACCACCCTCGTCGTCCCCCCCGGCTGGCACGCCCGCCTCGACGCCTGGCGCAACATCCTTTTGGATTTTGGATCGTAGATTCCCTACTACGATCCTCCTTACCCCTCAACATTCCAACCCACACGGCCATGCGTGCTTTCTCGATTCCTCTTTGCCTCGTCCTCCTGCTGGCCGGCTGCGCCGCGCAGGCCCGCTACGCGGTGCCGGCAGATGACGACGCGGCGATCACCGCGCTCTACCAGCGCTTCAGCCAGGCCTACGACGACCTTGACGTGCAAGCTGTGACCGATCTCTACGACGACGACGCCTTCTACCTCTCGCCCGGCGACGACGTGGCAGCCCGCCAGGGGCGTGCCGCCATCGAAGATGCTTTTTCGTTCCTGGGCCGTGTGAAGGAACGCGGCGCGAAAATGGACATCGCCTTCGACATTTTGAAAAGAGACATCGTGGGCGATCTGGCGTACGACGTGGGCTACTATCGCATCCTCAACACGCCCCCCGACGGCGGCGAAAAGCGCTCGAGTGCGGGCAAGTTCGTGACCGTGATGAAGCGCGGCGAAGACGGTCAGTGGCGCTTCGTGGTCGACGGCTACAGCGGCGCCCCCACGGAGGCCTTCGGCGAGGCTGAAATCGAATGATCGTCGTGGCCCCGTAAGCTTCCCAATCCGAAATCCGATCTAGATTTGCTCATCGGCCTCCTTTCCGACACGCACGGCTACTTCCACCCCGCCCTGCCGGACTATCTCGGCGACACCGACCTGATCCTGCACGCAGGCGATGTGGGCGACACGGCCCTCCTCGACGCGCTCGAAAAGATCGCGCCGGTCCGAGCCGTTTACGGCAATGTCGATGGG
>JAHEMB010000143.1 GCA_024643915.1 Rhodothermaceae bacterium
GCATACATTGCCCGGCCCTGTGCCCATGGGTGCTGCCCAGCAGAGGCTGCCCAGCAGAGGCTGCCCAGCAGCGGCTCAACGGGTGACCGGAGGGTGGGCTGAAGCTTGTTTGAACGTTCGCATCTATATAACTTGCCGCACTGCCAGGCGGTGCCCGCTGCGCAGGAGAACCTCCACTGTAGTGCAGAACCAAGGACCAATAGATGGACAGGATTCTCGGGCTGAGGCCCGTACTCTTTTATGCTTCCGTTGCCGTTGGCTTGGGCTACGGCCTGTTCGCGCGGTTCGTGTTCGGCCTGGATCAAGCAGGCGATCTCTTCGAGATCATGAGCCTGTCCTTTATCTTCGTGGTTCCGATTGTAATTGGTTTTTTGACCATCTTTCTGTGGCCTAGCGACGAATCTGTATCGCCCTGGAACTGGATCACCTATCCTTGGGCAACCGCAGCACTTGTCACGCTAACTACACTCGCACTGGCCTGGGAGGGGGTGATATGTGCTATTGTCTGGATGCCGATCTTCTTTGTCATGTCTTCCCTAGGCGGCACGATTGCAGGCATCATTCGACGCATAAAACCCTCTTCGGCGTCACGAAGCCTGGTCCTAACGTCCGCGGTGGTGTTGCCGTTCTTGCTCTCACCTATTGAGCAGCAAGTTGGACCCGCAACGCTTTCGAGTGTGGCCAAAACGGAAATAGAGATCAAGGCAGACGCAGCTACGATCTGGGACCATATCAAAGCGGTGGATCCTATCGGGCACGAAGAGCAGGGGTTTTCAATAGCTCATGCCATTGGATTCCCGAAGCCTATTGCTGCTGAACTCATCGGCGAGGGTGTAGGGGCTCTTCGGCACGCGACATTCGAAGGCGACGTCCTCTTTGTCGAAACGGTGACCGAATGGGTACCGCTCCAACGCCTCTCGTTCAGCATCGAACCAGCGCCGGATATTCCGCCTACAACTTTCGATGAACATGTGGTGGTGGGAGGAGCGTACTTCGATGTGCTTACCGGAACCTACTGGCTAGAAAAGATTGGCCCAGAGAATTATGTCCTTCATCTTTCCAGTGAGCACAGACTCGCCACTCGCTTTAACTGGTACACCCGGCTCTGGACGGACTTTTTCATGAATGACATTCAGAAGAACATTCTAGAGGTGATAAAGAAGCGTAGCGAAGAGGCGCTGTAATGCCCTTATGGGTCCCCTCCTCCTCAAACTGATACCATCGATTGAGACGACCGGCACGAACGGCTTCCCGTCGTCCCATCCTCCGGGACCTTCCCGTTCGTCTGCCGCGCAGCGATGAGGGTGCAGGGGGACGCGCGGCAGCCCGCGGCGCGCCCACAAAGCTGTACGTGCAGGTGATTCACACCCTTCTCGTCCTTCAGTAACAGGCTCCTGCACGGCGAGGAAGCGCCCTGCAATTTTTTCGATTTCTCCTCCACTATAGTTATGGCGAAGGTGCATGCGGGTCGCCCCCCTTTAGGAAGCGGCCCGCATGGCATAGTGCGGCCCCCTCACCGTGGAGGGCCTTCGAAGTCGCATCAAACAATCACCAAAGACCTATGCTCGCACACGATGCCTTCGCACAGGAGAACAAAACCATTAGGAGGAGCAACATTATGAGGACAAGACCATCATGACAAACATCGTCAAGAAGTTCGCTGCGCGCCTGGCCACGCCCCTCGGCACCGCTCTCGGCGGGACCGCCGGGCTCAAAGAAGGGCATCTCGTCGAGACGCCAGGGGCGACCGTCGTCGGGGGGCCGTCGTCCAATAACAAGAAGGCCTCTCCGGCAGGGTGCAGTGCTAGAGAGGCCTTCTTGTCTGTGCCGCAGACGCGCGGTGAGGCGCTTCGAGATCGGTCGTCCTATTCACACGTTACGGCGGGATTCCAGTCTTCGAACATCCCGGCGGGGTTGAGGCGCCACACCCACGCGTGAAGCACGTAGACGCCCAGGGCCGCGTTCAGGTGGAGGTCGTGGCCGAGCAGGGCCGGCGGAGCGGCATTCTCCGCATCCCAGGCTTCGGCCGGAACAATGTACTCGACGCCGCCGAGGTGTAGCTGGCCGTTGGGGCCGGGCGCGTAGACGAGCGCCTCCGGATGGGTAAGTTCCAGGACCAGGTCAAGGGCGGTCACATCGATGTAGTGATAACCCATGTCGCCGACGGGCTGGTTGGTGAAGCAGTGATCCAGGCCGGGCACCAGGTCATAGCCGGCATCTTGCGCCGCTTCCGTGCGGTGGAACCGCGCCGTGGCCCGGCGCAGGGCCGCCACCTGCCGCTTCACGTCAGACGAGGCGTTCGGAGACATATGGGGCCCTGTCTGCTCTTGCAGAACTTCGGTCTCCTCCGTGGGCAGCAGCGAAGATTCACAGGCCGAGAACAGCAGGAAAAGCAGGCCCGCCAGGAAGGCAGGGCGGCCCAGCGATTTCAGGGGTACGGTCGAAGTTGCGGACATGATGTGCCTCATAAAATGTAAGGGTGACCTCGAGAAGGGGAAAGCAGCCGCCCGAGGTGAAATCCCTAGGGGAATCTGGCAGGCCTTTTACCGGCAGCGGCTCCCTTTGCCGGTAGCGGCCTAATGGTAGAAATAGGGGTCGAGGACCCGGACCTCGGTGATCCGGTCCACGGGCAGCTTATTCCGCCGGGCCACCCGGCGGACGGCCTCGGGCGAGGGCGCGTCGTAGATGCAAAACGTCTTGTCCTTGTCGTCGCTGACGTAGGAGTGGACCCAGGTGACGCCGTCTTCGGCGTTGGTCTCCACGACGTTGAGACAGGCTCCGGCGCCCTCGGCCGTCATCGGGATCTGGAGGCCTTCGGGGAAGGTGCGTTCGATCAGATAGCGGGGCATGGTTCCTCCCAGTGCTGGTGCAGGCCGGCTCATTCCGGCTTGCCAGGAGCATACGGACGCGCGCGCTCCGCTCGAATCGGGCAGGCGCCCTATTTTGGGACGGCCTCCTCCCTATCTTGGGAATCTCCGTCCGGGAGGCGACCCTGGCCGAGCAGGCCACGCTCCAGAGCGAGCGTGGCAGCCTCGACGCGGGAGCGTGCGTCGAGCTTGGCGAGGATGGCGGAGACGTGATGCCCCGCCGTCTTGGGAGAGATGAAAAGCCGCTCGGCGATCTCGGCGTTGGTCAGGCCTTCGGCGAGCAGGCCAAGCACCTCCATCTGCCGGTCGGTGAGGCCCATGGGGTTGGCGCGCGTGGCGGGGCGGGGGCCGCGCGGGAGGCCCCGGACGCCGCCGGCCCGCAGCGTCCGGCGCAGAGCGCTTCCGGCAGGCGCGGCACCGAGGCTTTCGAAGATTTCCAGGGCGGCCATCTGCGCCTCGGGGTCGCCGTCGGACAGGGCGAGGGCCTCCTCGTAGGGGCAACCGAGTTGCCTCCAGGCCGCAGCGGCGGCACGCCAGTGGCCGCGCATGTGCAGCGCATACGGCTCGGCGGTCCCCTCCGGCGGTTCGACCAGATCACCTGCGCGCCATCTCCAGAAAGCCATTTCCCCGAGTAGCCAGGGGCTCTTGTGGTGCCGGGCCAGGTCGAAGCAGGCGCGCACCTCGTCCAGCCGCTCTTCCGGCGCTCCCGCCAGCCAGGCGGCCTCCGCGCGCGCCGACGCCACCGGGCCAATCCGCTGCAACTCGGCCGTCTGCATCGCCAGGGCCTGCGCTTCATCGAGCAACGGCAGGGCCGCAGGGTCGCCGCGCCGCACACGCACGTGCCCCAACACGGCCATCGCCGGAATCCTCGTGATGGGGGGCACATTGTACTGCGCCAGCACCCAGCCGGCATCTTCGGCAGCACGCGCCCAGTCGCCCTGTTCGAAAAGCGCCCGCGCCCGCCAGGCCGTCATGTAGAGGAGCCACGAATCAAGGTCGTGCTCGATGCAGTAGGCAATGCCCGCCCCGAGGTAGTCCATCGCCCTGGCATAGTTGCGGTCCCTGACGGCGCAGCTGCTCAGGTTCGTGGCGGCGCGGGCAGCGTGTTCCTGGAGGCCATGCTCACGCGCCAGCCGGAGACTCTTCTCCAGGTGATCCCACCCCGCCTCGTCGCCGCCCAGGAGAAGGGCCGACCCGACGTTGTTGAGGGCATGGACGAGCGTTTCCGTATCACCGAACCGGTCGGCCAGCTCGATGGCCTGCGATCCCCATCGCACGGCCTCGGCGGTCTCGTCGGCGAGCATGTGCAGGTGCGCTCTGTTGCTGTAGGCCATGGCCAGCTCCGGACCGGGAGGCAGGGCCTCCAGGACGCGGACGGCTTCCTCGGCGTAACGATCCGCTTCGGCTTTGTGCCCGGAAAACCAGTGAAGCCGAGACATCCACCGCAGGGTATCGCCTTGCTCGAGGGAGCGGTTCAGACGGCCCCACAGTTCGAGGGCGGCCTGCCGGGCTTGCAGTGCTTCTCCGATCTGATCGGTGAGGTAGCACTCGTACGAGCGGCCTTCGAGGAACCGGGCCTGCTCCTCCAGAGACAGGGTCCCGGCGAATTGGAGCACGGTTTGGTAGTGCGCGGCAGCCTCCCGGTGCGCGCTCAGCGCCGCCGCCTGCCGGGCCGCCGCCGGGCCGTACCGCAGCACCGCCGCCCCGTCGCCGGCCTCCCTGGCGTGATAGGCCAGCCGCGCGACCTCTGGCGGTTCGCGGCCCGAGAGGGCCTCCAGCACCTGCCTATGGAGGGCCTGCCGCCGCAGCGGGGAGAGGGCCGCTTCGACGGCCCTTCGCGCCAGCTCGTGCCGGAAGGACAGCGCACCCGTCCCCAGGCGCAGCATGCCGGCGTAAATGCATTCGTCGAGCGCTTCGAGCGACGGCGCATCGAGCGACGGCGCCCGCATCGCCTCCAGAAGTCGGCGCTCCGTTCGGCCGGGCACCACGGAGATGACCCCGAGCACCTCCCGGGCAGCCGGCGAGAGCCGCGCCGCCCGCGCGAGGACCGCATCCCGCACCGTCGCCGGAATGCGCTGCTGCGCGCCGGAGCGCCCTTCGCCGGAGCGCCCTTCGCCGGAGCGCCCTTTGCCGGAGCGCCCTTCGCCGGAGAGGACCTCGGTGACGAAGAAAGGGTTGCCGCCGGTGATCGCATGGAGGTCGCCGGGCGGGCGGCCCGCCTGCTGCGAGAGCGTCGCCACCGCTTCTTCGGAGAGCGGCGAGAGCCGCAACCGGCGGGTGAGACGGGACGGGAGATCGCCGAGGACGAACCGGAGCGGGTGGTCCGGGCCCAGCTCGTCATCCCTGTACGTGAGCAGGAGCAGCACCGCGGCGCGGTGGATCCGGCGGCCCAGGAACTTGAGCAGGTCGAGGGTGGCCTCGTCGGCCCAGTGGACATCTTCCACGACCACGATCACCGGCGCGGGGCCCGCCTGCACCTCACCCAGGAAAGCGGCGAAGATGGCAGCGCGGTCGGCTTCTGCCTCAAGCAGGACCGGCAAGGCCCCCTGCGTCTGGTAGGCGAGGTCGTAGAGCGGCCCAAGCGGGCGCGGCGTAAAAAGAGCCTCGCAGGCTCCCCAGAGGACGCGTGCGGCCTCCTGCTGCATCGTCGTGAAGCGCTCGACGAGGGCGGTCTTGCCGATGCCCGCCTCGCCGCTGACGAGCACGACCTGCCCCTGCCCCGCGGCAACGTCGTAGAAGGCAGCCGCCAGCGTATCGAGGCAATCGTCGCGTTCGAGGAGCGCATGCATGAGGAGACGGCCAAACGCGTGATCAGGACGAGGCGAATCTCCGATGAGGAAGAGGGTCCGGCACCGGCTGAGGCTTCGACGCTTCCTCGCGCCGGACCTGTCATCATACGCACATTGCAATCGATGCGCAACCCGAAGCCAGTGCGCAGCACCGCGCCGGCCGAGGCATCGAGCCCACTGTGCCTGGCCGGATGCCGCGCCGCGCCAGTGAAGAGAACGAAGAGGACGAAACGGGTCATCAGGGGACTTACCAGCGCCCTCCTGAACGCGACGCAGCCGGCCCCAGCAAAGCAAGGCACGCCGCGCGGAAGTGCACGCCCTCCAATGCCAGGCCGCATGCGATGTACACCCTGGCAGCCGGAATGAAAGAGCGCCCGTCCCAGCATGGCAGCCAGGACGGGCGCTCTTTCTTTCACGCTTCAGCAGGGATCGCAGAGCCAGCGTGATCCGTCTAGCGATGCGCGATGGGATCCGGGTTGCCGTCGGGGTCCCCCTGTGCCGTGCCGTCAGACCTGACCTGGCCCAGCAGCAAAAGCCCCGCCACGTGGGGTGCTGCCATCGACGTGCCGTTGTACGTCGCGTACCCGCCGTTCTTGAAGGTCGACTTCACGGCCACGCCGGGAGCTGCATAGTCCACCGGGGGATTGCCGTAGTTGCTGAAGGAAGCGAACTGGTCGTTCGCATCGATCGCGGAAATGGTGTAGATGTTATTGCCGTTGGCGCGGGCCGGCGAATGATTGTTCGCGTGATCGCTCTCGTTGCCCGCAGCCAGCGTGAAGGGCGTGCCCTGCGATGCATTGACAACGGCCTGGTCGAGCGCCGTCGAGACGCCCCCGCCGAGGCTCATGTTGGCCACGTCGCACAGTCCGGGGTTGGCCGCCACGTAGTCGACGCCCTCGATGACGCCGCTCGTCGAGCCGCTGCCGGAGCTGCTGAGGACCTTGATGGCCACAATCGTTGCCCCCGGCGCCACGCCGATGACGCCGATCGTGTTGTCGAGCGCGGCAATCGTGCCGGAGACGTGCGAGCCGTGCCCGTGTCCGTCGTCGGCGCTTTTGCTGTCCTTGCCCCGCGTGAAGACCGTAATGCTGTTGGCCTCGTCCACGTTCAGGTCCGGATGGTCGAGGTCGGCGCCCGTGTCGAGCACGCAGGCCGTCTTGCCCGTGCCGTCGCCGGCCCCGCCGACGCGGGTGATGCCCCAGGGCGTCTCTTGCGGGTCGCTGCCGCCGCCCCCGCAACCCGGCGCGCTGGGGTTCTTGTCACACTTGCCGTTTATGCTGATCGGGCCGACCTGCAGGAAGCGGTCGGGCTCGACGAAGGCCACGCGGGCGTCGGCGCGCAGCCGGCCCAGCGCCTCCTGCGACAGCTCCGCCGCGAAGCCCGGCAGGGCCGCTGCATACCGGTGCGAGGGCTCCACCCCCACGTCTTCGGCCAGCGCGTCGATGGCGACCGCCGCGTGCTTGCCCGCCGCTGCGCGGTCGAGCACCACGATGTAGCGCCCGGGAATCGGGTCGCCATGTTGCAAGGCCTGCTCGGCCGGCGCCTCCTCGGGCGCCACGCTTGCCAAGTCACAGCCTGCCACGATGAGGACTACGCCGCTCAGCATGAGGGCAAGGGTACGGAGATTTGACATCAGCTCTTCCGGTTGAGTGGTAAGGGAAAGACCAGCCAATAAGGCTGCAGCGCGCTGCCTGATATGAACAGCCCGCTCCGCCAATCTAGTAAACGAGAAAAAATCCAAAAGTCCGACAGTTCTCTGGATTATCGCCGGATTACTAAACTCTCAGGGGAGGCGCCAGGGTAGAGGGATCTGCCCTGCTCCAAACCGTTACCTGGCCCGCCCTCGCTGCGCTGCGTAGGACAGAAGGAGCCGGTTCTTGCACGAAGCGCATGGGGAACGGCTGCCTCCGCTCGTCTCTCAGGCGATTCCTCA
>JAHEMB010000144.1 GCA_024643915.1 Rhodothermaceae bacterium
CGCCACCGTCTCGGTGTCCGCTACCGGGGCGAACGCCAGCACCAGCATCACGAACTGCACGGCGTTCACGAGATAACGGGCGAGGGCGATAAGCAGGTAGCGTGCCGTTTGCCGGGTGCGCAACGCGCCCAGGAACGCCACGTGCGCCCTTGTTTTCTCACGTCTTACCACGCGCATGAGCAACCCGTGGCTCACCTTGGGAAATAGCAGGCCGGCCGTGACGGTGAGGCCGGCGCCGGTGCCGTAGGCCGCCACAGCCAGCCAGCCCGGCTCGCTCCACAACCCATTTCCTGCCATGAAAACGTAGAGCGCGACGAGCCCTACATCCACAAAGACGGCCATGTCGAAAAGGCGTTGCACGAAAACGACGGCGGCCAACTCCCATTTGTCGGGGTGGCGCACGTAGAAGGCCCGCCCGGCCAATTCCCCCGCCCGCATGGGCGTTACCAGGCCGAGGGCGAAGCCGCTCATCAGGGCGCCGAGAGAGCGCCGCCACGGCAGACCAGGCACCACGTTGCGCGCCAGAAGATGCCACACCAAACCCTCCAGCAGCAAGTTGACGGGAAGCAAGGCCAACGCCGCGAGGATCCATCCCCATGACGCTCCGCGCGCCGTTGCCACAAGCTGGTCTACCTCTACGAAATAAATCAGATACCCGAGGGTGGCAGCAGCGAGCACCGCTTTCAACAGGTGCCATTTATGTTTCTTCAGCCACCGTATCATCGCGCGCATGGTTCGCCCCCTCGAAATGGAAGCGCCCAGGCTGCAAAACTCAAGCTTCAAGGGGCCTGCCGGGTATCCATTGGCGTTTAGAATTTGGAATTTGGAGCTTAACGAACCTTGGGCCGGCGGCTCTGCAATGGATGAATAAATTTCGTGAGGTTAAGGCCAATGCCTTCGGCGCTGTAGCCGAGCATCGCCGTCAAAAAGACCTCATCAAACTTGAGGAGACGCACGCCCATCTCCACAGCGGGGCGAAGGGCGTAGCGGACCTGTCCCGGCGCCATATCACGGTCGAACGAAAGGCCCAGTTCGAACTGGTCAAAGAAGTTATCGTAGACGTTGCCGGCACTCACGCCGACCACGCCCTCCATCCCCATCACGTTGAACCCGTTGAAGAGCGGTCGGCGGTACTCGGCGGTCAGGAGCAGCAGATCGTCGCCGACGAAGCGGTTGCTGGAGAAAGCCGTGACGAGGCTCTTACCGAGCGTGGGGAGCAAGTAGAAAGGCAAGGGGAAGTCGCTGCGATCGTCCGTCGTCATGGCAAGGGCCCGCAGGGCCAGCACGTCGCCACGGGCAGAGAGGGGAACGAAGCCGTAGACGCCGAGGCCGTACACGCCGAACTGGATGTCGGACGGTTGCCGGCTGACGAAATAGCGCCCGGTGAGGGTGAGCAGCACGCCCTTTCGCGTGAGCTTGGGATCGTCGCGGCGGTCGTAGGCCAGGTCCATGCCGAGCGAGAAGCCATCAAGCGTCTCCCATCGTTCTCCAAACCCTGTGTCCATGTTGCCTTTGAGGAAAAGGAGCATGCGTCGCGATTCGGGGTCCATTTGCTCAAACGCGCGGGGATCCTTATCCCTGAAGTCATTCGTGTCGAGCCGATGATAGCGGACGTTGGGCTGGATCAGAAGGCGATGGTCGAGCGCGTAGAGGCCCACGCGCGCCTCCGTTTCAAGGGCTCTAAACTCCACCGCCACGCGGTTGTCTTTGCTCGATCCTGGGCCGAGGCCGAAGAAGTAATAGGCTCCGTCGTCCCGGTAGAATACCCCGAGCATCCCGTAGGCAGGCGCCTCGTACGGATCAGCCGTGAAGAAAGACGCCGAGTAGAGGCCGCGGTGCCACGCGGGCTCGGCGGTCAGCAGCAGCTCGGAGCCGGGATGGATCAGGTTTTCGAACTCCAGGCCCACGCCCACCCCGATGCCGGCGCTGGAGGACCAGAGGGCCTCAGGGTAGAACTTGAACCCCAGTGCGACCCCCGGCACGTCATCCGTGCGCGTAGAATCCTGCGCGCGCAGGCCGGCGGGCAATGCCGCGCCGGTGAGGAGGAGAAGGAGAGAGAGAAAAAGCGATTTCATGGCGATTGAGCAGAACGGGAAACACGGCCATACATTTTGCATAGCTCGGTTTGATACCTTGTTCGCAAACGAAGGCCTGGTCTACCGGCGCTAATCTTTAGCAACGAGATCTTGCTTCCGGCAAGGTACCTACGACGTGATAATGAAAGAACATCCCAAACCGTATCTATGCGCATTCTCATCATAGGCGGGGGAGGACGGGAGCACGCCCTCGCCTGGGCACTCGCCCGCAGCCCGAGGCAGCCGGAGCTTTTCGTGGCGCCGGGCAACGCAGGAACGGCGGCGCTGGGCCGCAACGTTCCCCTGGCCGCCGACGATGTCGGGGCATTACAACAATTTGCCACCCGGGAAAACATCGATCTGACGGTCGTCGGTCCGGAGCAGCCCCTCGTTCTCGGCCTCGTCGACCGATTCGAGGCGGCGGGTTTGGCTGTGGTGGGGCCGACGGCTGCTGCCGCCCGGCTGGAAGGCAGCAAGGCGTTCGCGAAAGCGTTCATGCAGCGCCACGGCATTCCTACCGCCGCCCACCGCACATTCACCGCCGGGGAGTACGACGCGGCGGTCGCTTACCTGGAGGCGCAGGGCGCGCCTATCGTGGTGAAGGCCAGCGGGCTGGCGGCAGGCAAGGGTGCCCTCGTCTGCCCGACGCCCGAAGCGGCCCGCAACGCGCTCGATCTGGTGCTGAAGGAAGGCACGTTCGGCGAGGCGGGGCACGAGGTGGTGATAGAGGCCTTCATGGAGGGAGAGGAGGCCAGCGTCTTTGCCCTGACTGATGGCGACGACTTCGTCCTCCTACCCTCCGCCCAGGACCACAAGCGCATCGGGGAGGGCGATACCGGGCCGAACACGGGCGGCATGGGGGCCTACGCTCCGGCGCCTATCGTCACCGATGCACTACTGGACCGGGTGCGCCGGACCGTCATCGCGCCGTCGCTGGCGGGCCTCGCTGCTGAGGGTGCGCCCTACCGCGGCATCCTCTACGTGGGCCTGATGATGACGCCCGAGGGGCCGAAGGTGGTCGAGTTTAACTGCCGGCTAGGCGATCCCGAGGCGCAGGTGGTGCTGCCGCTCATCGAGACGGACCTCGTCGAACTCTTGGAAGCCGTTGCGCTCCGGCGGCTCGGGGAGGTGGAAATGGCGCTTCACGGCGGGGCGGCGGCGTGCGTGGTGATGGCGTCTGAAGGCTATCCCGGCAGCTACCGCAAGGGTTTTGTCATCGACGGGCTGGCGGCAGCAGAGCAGGTAACGGAGCCCGGCGCGACGCCTCCGGGCAGGTGGTGACGGCGGGCGGGCGCGTCCTCGGCGTCACCGCGCGCGGGCCGGACCTCGTCACCGCCCTCGACCGGGCCTACAGCGCCACAGGCAGCATCCACTTCGAGGGCGCCCAGTACCGCCGCGACATCGGACAAAAAGGTCTGGCGCGGCTGGCTGCCGGCGAGTCGGTGAATCAGTGAGCTGGGGAGCGCAGCGCTGAAAGGAGAGCAATCACCGGCTCTCCGATGCTCCAGATCTCTTATCCCTCTTCATGGGCATGCGGAGATGAAAAGCCTGGGTTATTTGATAGCCTGTCTTGCGGTGCTCGGCGTTGCCGGGGCGGCGCAGGCGCAGCCGGCAGATACGCTTGTCACCGAGGCGGTCGTGCTGGCGCGGTTCGAGGAGGCGCGGGCGCTTGCCGTGGATCCGCAGGGCCTCCTCTATGTGGCCGATGCCGGGCGCGACGCCGTCGTGCGGCTGGACGAGGACGGGCTGCTACGCGACATGCTGGGCGGGCCGGGTACCCTGGAAGGCCGCTTCAGCGAGCCTGCCGACATTGACCCGACCAATGGCCTCGTCTTCGTTGTGGCCGATGCCGGCAACAGCCGCCTCCAGCGTTTCTCCCGTGATTTTCTCCACCTCGAATCGCTCTCCGTCGGACGCCTCCAGCAAGACGAGCGCACCGGGCGCGGGCAACCGACGGCACCTTTTGGGCAGGCCAACCGCCTGGGGCTGGCGGATGGGACGCCCATCGCCGTGGCGACGAGCAGGGCCAATGAGACGTTTGCCGTGGAAGCGGGGCGCAATGTTGTGCTGAAGTGGGACGCCGCGCGGCGCTTCGAGCGCGTCATCGGGGGTTTCGACGAGCGGGACGGGCGCCTCGTCGCGCCGGTGGCCCTGGCTGTGGATGAGAACAGCCTGTACGTGGCGGATCGGGGGCGGGCCGCCGTGCTCGTCTACGATCACTTCGGCGGCTTCGTTCGCACCCTCGCCGAAGGGTTGGCGAGGGAGGTGTGCGCCGTCACGGTCTTCGGCGATGAGATCTGGATCGTCCTTCCGGAGCGCCTCCTTGTCTTCCACCGGCGTGGGCGGCTCGCTCGCGTCTTCGACGTTCGCCTGGGCGAACCGCTCGTCGATGTGGGGCGACGCGGTGGCCTCACCTATCTCCTCACGCCCTCCCGGTTGTACAGCACCGTTCTATAGGTGGACCGGTGGCATTTCTCCTCGGTCTGCATTATCTATACAAAAAGGCGAGCAGGCGCATGATGATTAGCCGCTGAATTGGTGCTCGTTATGCTTTGGTCGAACGAATCGATGGGGTGGCGAGATGAAGACGAATGGCCTTCAATTTCTCGTGCTGATTGCTCTCGTGGCAGGGCTGGCGTTGCTTTTCTGGTGGAACCGTAAGTTACGGGCTGAGGTGCTGATCAGAGAGCAGAATATGGCGGCTCTCCAAGATTCGACGCGCCTCGTGCGCAACAAGGCGGGCGATCTCGAAGCGGCACGCCTCGTCTGGGTAGGAACGGAGAAAGACCTGCGGGAGCTCAACGCGGAACTGGCCGATGAGCTTGAAAAGGAAAAAGGCAAGGTGAAAACCATTCAAAAGATCACAACGGTGGTACGGCACGATACGGTGCAAGTGCCCACGACCGTCATCCTCTTGCCGGACAGTGCCTTTGCCCTCGGCTGGCAGCACAGCGAGGAGCATGAAGGCGGCGCGCGCCGACTTGCCGGCAACAGCACCTTCAGGTTCCGCCGAGGTCAGGTGGAAGACCCGGTCACGACCATTACCGAGGATATGCTAAGCCTCGTCATCGTGACCGGCCTGCGCGAGCGAGAAGGCGACGAAAAGCTCGAAATCTTTGCCCGCACCGATTACCCCGGCGTCAGCTTCGATCTCCAGGGGGCCGTCGTCGATCCAAGCATGTTTTACAATGTGGGGCGGCGTGCCAGCCGCTTCTCCATTGGGCCGGTCGTCTCCGTCGGGCTGAATCAAGACCTGAAACCCGGGCTGCACGTGGGCCTTGGCGTGCAGTACAACCTGATACGGTTTTAAGTGCAGTTACGGCGCGGTCGCACAGGGCTCCCCGCCGTGTCACCGCCATGCTCCATTTGCGACGGAAAGGGCGGCCTCGGCAGTAATGGGCATCAGGTCTCCGAACGCGGCGAAGCGGGCGTCCTGCGTTTGACTGCGCACGTAACGGGCGTAGATCTGGGCAAGGATGCCGGTCAGCCGAAAGAGGCCGAGGGCGTGGTAGAAAGGCAGGCTCGTCACATCGCGTCCGCTCTTCTCGGCGTACCGCGCCGCGAGTTCGCCGCGGGTGGGGAAACGCTCGTCGAGGGGCATCATCGCCATGAGTTGGAAGGGGAGGGGATCGTCGGGCCGGGTCCAGTAAGTAAGGAGGGCGCCGAGGTCGTTGAGCGGATCGCCGAGCGTGCCCATGTCCCAGTCGAAAACGGCGGCGACCTGCCCTGGATCGTCGGCGGCGAGCATGACGTTGTCGAGCTTGTAATCGTTATGGACGAGCGTGGCGGCGGGCGATGCGGGGAGGTGGTCGAGGAGCCAATCGTACGTGGCCTGCATTTCCGGAAGTTCCACCGTTTTCGCCTGCTGCCACCGCCGCCACCAGCCCTCCACCTGCCGCTCGACAAAGCCCTCTGGTTGTCCCAGGTCGCCGAGGTCGATCTTTTCGTAATCGACTGCGTGGAGCGCCACGAGGGCATCGACGAGAGCCTCGGCCATGCGCTGCGGCGCGTCCGGCAGGGTACGGAAAGCCTGCGGCATTTCATTGCGCACCACCACGCCGTGTCGCCGCTCCATCACGAAAAACGAAGCCCCAATGATCGCCGGATCATCGCAGAAGAGAAAGGCGCGGGGGGCGGGCGGGTAGACGCTCCAGAGGGAAGAGAGGACACGGAACTCGCGAGCCATGTCGTGGGCCGCTTTGGGCACGGGGCCGAGGGGCGGGCGGCGTAGCACGTATTCGTGGGCGCCGTAATCGAGCAGATAGGTCAGGTTGGCCGCCCCACCGCCGAACTGCCGCACCGTGAGGAGCTGATCGCTGCCTGGCAGGCGGCCCCGCAAGAAGGCCGCCAACCGCGCCTCATCCAGCCGTTCGTCCGGACGCACGGGGATGGTATCCGGCTGAGTGGCAGGGTGGTCGGCTGAAGAAGGCATCGTTCGCTGTTAAATGGCGCGTCCCGAATTCCGAAGAGGAGAAGTCGAGCAACGTGGTGTTTGGTGCCTGGCCTTCACGCCGCCGGCATCGACTCCGGGGTCGCCACGGGCAGCGGCGTATCGTTGGCCAAAGCGGCAGATTCTTCGAGATCGACGGAAGCCAGGACGTTAACGGCGGAGGTTGCAAACCGGCGGGCGGAAGCGGCGGCGCGAACATCCTCGTCGTGGTCGAGCGACCACTGGGCGTGGCGCGCCAGCAGCCCCAGCCCCAGGCTCCGACCCACCGTCAGCGCAAACCGCCGCGCGCCCGCCTCCACCGACGCCTCGCCCGCCTCCCGCGCCTCCGCCAGCCACGACCCGGCAGCCCTCAGCCCCTCCTGCGCCTGCCCCACCAACGACACCAGCCCCGGCGCCCGCACCGCCCGCGCGCAACGCTGCATCTCCACCTCCAGCAATCCCAGACCCCCCACCGCCCCCAACCCGCGCAACACCTCCAACGACAGCACATTCGTCGTCCCCTCCCAGATCGGCAGCACCTGCGCATCGCGCAGCAGACCCGGCAGGCCCGTCTCCTCGACGTACCCCGCGCCCCCCATCGCTTCCATCACCTCGCTCAGCACGGCCACCGCTTGACGGGCCGTCGTCAGCTTCGCCAGCGGCGTCAGCACGCGCAAGAGCCCGTCGAGCACCTGCTGCTGCTCCGCGCTGAGCCCCTCGATCTCCCGGTACCCCACCAACTCCACCACGCGGAAGGTCAGGTGGAAGGCTGCCTCGTACTCCGCCTCCAGCCCCGCCAGCGTGTCTCCGTGCAGCGGCAGCGCTGCCAGAGGCCGTCCGAAGGCGGTCCGCTTCTGCGCGTAGTCCCGCGCCAGGGCCAGGCCCCGCCGCATCAGCGCCACCGCCGTGACCGCGTTCCAGGTCCGCGTCACGTTGAGCATCGGGGCAATGTGGCGCACGCCCTCGGTCAAACCCGCCACCGGCACGGCGGGCGTCCCGTCGAGCCGCAACGAGGCCGTGGCGAGCTTCCGCGTGCCGAGCTTCTCCTTGAGTTGCTCGATGGTGATGCCTTGCAGGC
>JAHEMB010000145.1 GCA_024643915.1 Rhodothermaceae bacterium
CCGTCGGTGCGCACGGCCCGCAGCCAGTAGCTTTTCTTCGAATGAAAGAAGCCCGCCCCTCGCGCAAAGGGCGGGCTTCGTTACCCGTGCTTCGTATGGGCCCGGGCTTACTTCATTAGCGTCAACGTATGGGTCGAGACGCCGGTCGCCGTTTCCAGCCGGGCGAAGTACAGGCCGCTGGGCAACTCGCGAGCGCGGAACGACAGCTCGTGCGAACCGGCGCTCAGGTAGCCGTTGGCCAGCACCCGCACCTTGCGCCCGAGGGCGTTATAGATCACGAGGCGTACCTGCTGGCCCTCCGGCAGGTCAAAGCGCAGCGTCGTCTGCGGGTTGAACGGGTTCGGGTACGCGCCAAACCCTTCGACCGGCTCTTGATCATGAGGGGGCGCCAGGCCGGCGCGCAGGCCCTTGGCGGCGGCTGCCTGGTTTTGAGCTGCCAGATACAGGCCTTCGCTGCCTGCACTCGCGCCAACGCACTCGTGCGGTTGCGGCACGTCTTCCCACGCCACCTGCTCCGAAGTCGGCGCCGCGAGGTTCACCGCTTCGAAAGCGTTCAGGAAGCCCGCCGCCGGATCTACATTGAAGGCAGATGCCTGGAGGGCAGCGACGGCCTGCGCGGGCGTCAGGTTAGGCTGGAGGCTCCGCATCATAGCAACGGCAGCCGCCACGTGTGGGGCGGCGAACGACGTGCCTGAAGCGTTATACCAGGTGTCGTGCGGGCCGCCGACGATGACCTGCACGCCCGGCGCGGCGATGTCTACACCTTCGTTGGCGGAAAACGGCTGAAGCAAACCATCGGGCCCGGCGGCGCCGACGGAGATGACGCCCTCGATGTTCGCCGGGAAGCTGGTGGGGCGGTACCCGGCGCCGACGGGATAATTGCCCGCCGCCGCCACGACGATGACGCCTTCGGCGAGGGCCACCTGTACTGCTTCTTCAACAACAGCCGACGGCGCCAAGCGCAGGCTCAAGTTGATCACATCGACGCCATTCTTCACGGCCCGATGAATGGCGCGTGCGACGTAGATCGAGCTTGGACTGTTGTCCCCAACGTTGATCGAGTACACTTCGGGGGGCGTGCCGGCTAGCAGCGGCGTCCTTCCGTAACAACCTTCCTCGTTCCAACCGCCCAGCAAGCCCACCACGCCGCTGCCATCTTGGCTCTGGTCCGATAGAAGAGAGACGATGCCGAGCGCGTGCGATACCGGATTGCGCATCGGCGCGCCGGTCTTGTGACTCACCTTGGCCCCGTCAAGCCCGGCGTGGTTGCGCTCGGTGCGCTTGATGCCGCTGTCGATGACGGCGAGGCGGACGGGGCGCTGCGCCGTCGCCGGGTGCCACATCGCCTTGGCCAGCCCAGTCTCCCACAGGTTCCAGAGGTTCAGGTAGTAGGCGTCGTTCGGGAACGTCGGGGCGGCCCCGAGGGGCGGATCCGAGGTGTATTCAGGCTCGTCAAAGTCGCCCTCAGCGGCAATTTCGAGGAGGCGGAAATAATCCACCAGTAGATGGCCGTTGAACTCGACCGTCGTGATCAACTCGAAGAACGTGCCGATCGGATCCTCGGCGCCGGGGATGGAGAAGATATCCATCCCCAGTTCGTCGTCGTGCTCAACGACGACGCCGTGCTCCGTCTGCAAGAAGAGGATCATTTCCTGGTAGCCGTCGCCGACGATTACATCTTCGTCGTCCGAGTCTGGCTCGCCGCCCGTGTCGCTGCTGCCGCCGGTCTGGTAGCCGTCGCCGACGATTACATCTTCGTCATCCGAGTCTGGCTCGCCGCCCGTGTCGCTGCTGCCGCCGGTCTGGTAGCCGGTGCTGCCGTCTTTTACGTCAATCGATTCTTTACTGCGGCTGGTGCTCGGTTCATAGCCGCCTGCCTCATAGAGATAACCCGCATCATCAGCCAAGAACCAGCGTCCGGCGGCATGAGACTGGCGTACGGCTCGTTTCCCCGTTTGCATAGAGAGCACGCCAAGACCTTTGGAAGAGCGCAGGGCGCGCTGCGCGGATCGGCCCTCATTGGCGATCACCAGATCGCCGTGCGCATCGAACGAGACATGGACCTGAGCCTGCACCGGAGGAATCGGCGCACAAAGCGCCACGAGCAGAAGAAGCACCTTTACGGCGCTAGCAGCGAAGCGGGTGGGTGTAGCGTTTTTTTTTTCATGACGTTGCGGTGGTTTTGGTTGAAGGAAACCGTGGTGAAGCGTGGAGGGAAGGGCCAGGGGCCGAGAGTGGCTGGCGTGATGCTCTTAAAGAGGATCGCCAATGATGGAAAAAGCGGCCCAGAAGAAGGGGTGGTTCGTCCGAGGATTCTTAATAAAGCGACGTTGCATTTGGGCGAGGGCGAAAGCTTTCCCTTCGGACCCGAGCGCCTCGTAAAAGCCAGACATAAAGGCGCTACTGACGCGGTCATCAATGGGCCAGAGGCTGGCCATTACCGTTGGGGCACCGGCCGCCAGGAATGCCTGGTGGAGGCCGATCCATTCTTCACCCGATGGCATGTCCGAAACGAGCCCGCCGCTAAGGCCCGTTTCGCAAGCGCTGAGCGTGACGAGGTACGCATCAAGTTCCAGCCGCCCGATCTCGTCAACGCGGAGTTCGCCGTCGTACATTTCGAGATACGACATCCAGGGGGCCTGGCGGACGAACCGGCCATGCGTGGCGAGGTGCAGCACGTCGTAGCCACCGGCCAGCTCTTCAAGATTGGCCTGTGTCGCTTTTTCCCCGACGAGGGGAATCCGCCGGTTCGGCGAACGGTCGGCGATGTCGAGTACCTCCCGGCGCGAGCCGGGCAGGCGTCCTTCGGGGTCGGCCAGCAATAACATCGACCGCCACCGGCGGGGATTGCGGTCGCGACTGAGCTTGAGGATCGTCGCCGAGGGGGTGACGGACAGCGTGTAGTGCTGTGCGAGGAACGCCCCGCGCTCGTCTAAAAGAGCGGCAAACGGGAGGTAGTGCAGCACCCCCTCAGGTACGAGATGCAGATGCGTGATGGAAGGCGGCAGGAGGGGCAGCACGGGCGCAAGCAGTTGGTCGTGGAGCCGCCGCGCAGTAGGCTTCCATCGTGGTCCTACCCGGCTGATCTCGTCGCGGAAGAATCGAACGCTCTCGACCAGGCTTCGCACATCGACACTGAGCGGGCGAACCATGACGGTGTCGGCGAGCACCACGTAGGCGACTGAGGCCCCTTCGCCTTCCTCGTTTTCTCGCAGATCGTAGACGACCATCGCCTCGCCCTGCTCCAGGGTCGCTTGCACGCCGTCCGTGACGAGGGGGTTGAAGGTGTAGAGCCCGCTCCGCTCGGCCAGATCGACGGCGGCCAGCCGATAGACCGAATCCGCCCGCATCAACTCACGCCGGAGTGTTGCCGCCCGCAGGGTGTGCGCGGAGCCTGGCACGGCGCCCTCCGGCGAGGTGAGGGCCTCCGCCATGATCTCATCGGTCAGCGCACGGATGCGGCGATCCATTTCGATCGCGCGAGAGGCCGGATTGATCGAGTCGGCGTCGCGCTCCCGCTGCACGGTATAGAGCAAATCTACCAGGCTGCGGCTACGCGCCCGTTCGATGTAATGCAGAGCCTCCTCCGTCCGCCCTTGTTCTTCCAGGAACGCTGAGAAATTCGCGTAGACGATTTCTCTGTTTTGCACGAAGTAAGCCCGGTCCTCAGAGACATCCAGGCCGCCTCGGAGCGTTTCGAGCAGGGCGATGGATTCACGGAAAGCGCGTTCAGCAGCGGTCAGTTTACTCCGTTTCCAGTGGGCAATGGCCTTGGCATGCAGGAGGTGCCAGTGGGTAGCGGCCCATTGCCAAGAATCGCCGATAGCCTGGGCGGCAGCGATATGCCGAAGGGCCTGGGCCGGATCGCCTTTGCCAAGCGCCACATTGGCCAGCGCCACGAGCAACTGATACTTGTCCGCCGGACGCTCCACGGCAGCTTCGGCTTCGTAGAGGCTGGCCTCGGCTTCGTCGTAGCGTTCCAGATGGCGCAAAGCCCACGCCCGCGCAATGAGCAGATTGCTCGTTCGTCGAGACAAGGATCCGGCGTCCGTTGCGAGGCCGAGGTCGTAATAACGAAGCGCTTCCTCAAAATTGCGGTATTGGTAGTAGGTCCGCCCGAGTCCCAGGTAGGCGAGCGCCAGGTCTGGGGCATTCCCGGAAGCACGGACGAGCTCGAGCAGCAGATCGAAGTAGCGTTGTGCCTCATTCGTGTTTTGCAGGTTCAGCGAGGTCTTGCCCAGGCGGTCGAGCAGTTCGCGACGGCGCGTCAGGCTCTGCGTCTTTTCGGCCAGGCGCAGGCCCTCCTGGTAATGCTGCAGCGCGGCCTCAAAACGGCCCGCGTGCCGCTCCACGTCCCCGAGGATGATTCGGGACGCGATTTCCAGGTCGGCCTGGCTCTTTTTCTGCGCCAGTTGAAGGGCAAGCAGCCCGATTTCGCGGGCCGCGGCATACCGCCCCATGCGATAACGGAGTTGGGCCAGCGCCACGGCAGCCTGTATCTCAGCGCCGCCATTGCGGCGCTCGCGGGCTGCTTCGAGGGCCTGCATCAGATCTTGCTCAGCCTCACTGAAGCGGAAGAGGCCCCGCAACGTCTGCCCGCGCAGGACTTGCACCTCGGGAGATCGGCGCGGCATGTAAACATCATAGCGCGGGTGGGCCACGTCGAGCAACCCGAGCGCTTCGTCATATCGCTGCTGCTCATTGCGCAGCAGGGCGAGGCGGTAGAGGTTGATGCCCTCCGTTTCACCGTCGGCCAGGGCGCGGCTCTGTTCGATGGCCTGCTTGAACTGCTCCTCAGCGCGGACGAGGTCGCCGCTTCGCTGAAACAGGACCCAGCCGAGGTTGCCGCGCAGGATCAGTTCCTGTTCGAGGTCGTATTGCGCCGCCGCCACTCTAATGCCGGCCGTAAGCGCCTGATCGAATGCTTCCGGGCGACCAGTCGTGAAGTAGAGGCGTCCAAGTTCACGATAGGCCTCCGGGTCATGCGGGCGAAGGTCAACGGTTCGCAAGAGCAGGGGCTCCGCCTTGTCCCACGCCTGCTGCCGCACGGCTATGTAGCCGATGCCGAACGAGGCGCCGGCGGCCGACGAGTCGGCGGCGAGCACCTTCCGCCACGTCCCGTCCAGTACTTCGAGCCACGCCTCGTGACCGGGCTGCGAGGCCTGATCGACGAGCAAGCGCGCCAGCGTGGGGTCCAACAGGGGCGACCGCGCAATGGCTTGCCACGGCGCCTGTGTGCCCTCTCCCGCTTCGTTCAGCAAGGCTACCGCTGCCTGCCGATAGAGCACAAGGGAATCGGGGGACTGTGCCCCGGCGAAAGCCTCTTTGCATACCGCAATGGCCTCTTGCGCGACGCATACTTCTGCGAGGCGCAGATAGAGCCGTCTCAGGTCTGGATAACGCTCCAACAGGGCAATGCCACGCGACACACTCACGTCGGCCTCCTGCCGTAGCGCGCCGACCCATTCCCAGTAGGCACGCTGTGAAGGGGGCATGCCCATCTTGGCCTCAGACGGCCTGTCGCCTACAAACACCACGGCGACCAGCACGGCAGAGATACCAAGCAGGCCCAACCCGACCCTCGCTACCGGCGTTCGTAACCAATTGTGCATTATGATGTGATGTCTCCTTCGCGTGTGACCAGCAAAGGATTCCTCCTGTATGAAGCCCCCATCTAATAGAGTACGAATTATTTTTTGAGATTCGCGTGAGCAGCAGGAATTTCCCGGGTGCACGAAATGGTTTTAATAAGAAAAGAGCAGAAGGCGACAAACCGCGCCCCCTGCTCTCCTTCTTTTAGTCAGAATCCATTTCCTTCAAACGCCAATACGCTCCATTTCCATAAGCCGACGCACACGCTCCTCGGTCGGTGGATGCGTGGAGAAGAGGCTGCGCAGCCCCTGCGCCGCACCTGCAAACGGATTGACGATAAACATGTGGGCCGTGCTGGGATTGGCGTTCATCGGAACGCGCTCGGCGCCGCGCTGAAGCCGGTCGAGAGCGCTGGCCAGGGCACGGGGCTTGCCGCAGATGCGGGCGCCATCGCGGTCGGCGGCGAACTCACGGGCGCGCGAGATGGCCATTTGAATGAGCATCGCGGCGATGGGCGCGAGGATAAGCATCAGAAGGGAGCCCAGCAGACCGCCCCGGTCGCGGTCCCCGCCGAAGAAAAGACCAAAACGCGCCAGAAGGGTGATGGCTGCCGCGAGCGTGGCGGCGATGGACGAGGTGAGAATGTCGCGATTTTGCACGTGGGCCAACTCGTGCGCGATCACACCCTCCAGCTCGTCTTGGTTTAGGAGCCGCACGATGCCGTTGGTGACGGCCACTGCGGCGTTCTTCGGGTTGCGCCCCGTCGCGAATGCATTGGGCTGATCGGACGGGATGACATACACTTTCGGCATAGGTAGGCCCGCCTGCTGCCGGAGCCGGTCGATCATGTCGTAGAGTTCCGGAGCGCCGCTGCGATCCACCTCCTGTGCCTTGTACATTTTCAACACGATCTTATCGCTGAACCAGTAGCTAGCGAAGTTCATCGCCACGGCTACACCGAACGCGATGAACATTCCCTGCTCGCCGCCCAGGCCGCGCCCGAGAAGAGCAAACAGCACAATCATCGCGGCCATTAAGCCTGCTGTGCGAATGGTGTTCATGGTCTATGTCGAAAAAGTTGGATTAGCTGTGCAATGCAAGTTCAACGACCTGCCAACCCGGCAGTTCATCCCCTTACGAAGGAGAATCACGATTTCCGTGCCGTTCTCTCAGAAATGGTCGGGGAATTCAGTTTGCAAGCCAGCGCAAGAGACGTTTGATCCAGCGACCGACGCTTTTGAAGGCGCGTAACTCAGCTACGGGCCGATGAAACGGTGGGCGGTGGGTCGAAAAGATCCGCGTGCAGTCCAAGATCATCCGACCAGACAGTTTCTCAGCCCAGCAAATGCGTTACCACCAGCACGTCGTAAAGGGCGTGCGTCCAGGCGGCGACGCCGAAGCCACGCCACAGGAAGAGCGCGTTGAGCGCCAGGCCGAAGAGGAAGCGGAACGTGAAGGACGAGAGCGTGAAGGCATCGCCCAGAGCGCCAACATAATGCACCGCACTGAAAAGGAGCGCGCCAAGGAGAGCCGCTGCAAGGTAGGCGCCCGTCCGGTCCATGCGCGTCTGCCGAAGCACCCAGAACAGACCGCCCACCAGGAGGACGCGGAAGAACAGCTCCTCGTAAAGCCCGGCGCCGATGGACAGGGCCAGTTGCATCCACAAGCCGTCCACTGCGCCCTGTGGCCCGGCCAACACGCGGAAAAAGATCAATCCGACAACCGTGGAAACGAGCAGGGCCACCACAAGGGCGTAGCCCGCGCTCTCCGCCACCATCCATCCGAAGTACCGGGGGCGGAGCGGCACGCTTTTCCGCCGGTCATAGATGAAAACGCCGATGCCAACGAGGAGCACCACGACGGCGAGCACGATCAGGTCCGTTATCAGGTCGAAGGTGCCCGATACCGCGAACACGATCGCCGTGGTGCCCACCACCAGGACGCCCACCGCCGG
>JAHEMB010000146.1 GCA_024643915.1 Rhodothermaceae bacterium
CAGGGCCTGCGCCTGCACCGATGGCGGCACAAGGCACAGCACAAACGAGAAAAGGAGGAGTCGTTTCATAGTGCTCGTCCATGTTTTTCTCTGAGGAGTGAAGGCAAACCCGGTGGGTCTCGAGCGTACAGCCGGCCTTAACGGACCGGCCAAGCAGGATGGTTTGCATAGGGTTGACGCAAACGCCCCAGACCCGCCGGGTTTTTTCCAAGGCTCCTGACCATCCATTCGTTTCCCCAATATCGCAATCTCACACGACCTGCGCGAGCCACAACCGCAGAAAATCGAAGGTGTATTTCTCAAACTTTGCACCACCCCCGCCCTCCTCCATCCGCTATCTTCCACCCTCGAAACGCAAACGACCCAAGCTCCGCCCCGCGCCAAGGCATGGCACAACCTTCCAGGTCAGCACCCCGCGTTTCTATCGTCATCGTCACGTGGAATGCCCTACCGCTTTTGCAGCGGTGCCTCCCCTCGGTGGCGGCAACGGACTACCCCGATCTCGAAATCATCCTTGCCGACAACGCTTCGAAAGACGGCACCGCCACCTGGGTGGCCGAGCAGTTCCCCGCCATCAAGATCGTGCGGCACCCGGAGAACTGGGCCTTCTGCCGGGGCAACAACGAAGCGATCCGCCACACCACGGGGGAGTTCATCCTCCTCCTCAACAACGACGTGGCCGTGACGCCGGGATGGCTGACGCCCCTCGTCGAGGCCATGCAGGCGCACCCCGACGTGGCCGCTGTGCAGCCCAAACTCCTCCAGTACGACGACCGCCGCCGGTTCGAATACGCCGGCGCTTCGGGCGGCTTCCTCGACGCTTTCGGCTACCCCTTCACGAGGGGGCGGCTGTTCTTCACGATGGAGGAGGACGCAGGTCAGTACGACGACGCGCGCGACGTTTTCTGGGCCACCGGCGCTGCCCTCCTCCTCCGCCGCAAAACCCTCGATACCGTGGGGCTGCTCGACGAGCGGTTCTTCATGCACATGGAGGAGATCGACCTGTGCTGGCGGCTGTGGCGGAGCGGCTGGCGTGTGCGGGTGGAACCGAGGAGCGAGGTCTACCACATCGGCGGCGCCTCCCTGCCGCAGGGCGATGCGCGGAAAGCCTACTACAATTTCCGCAACAGCCTGCTGATGCTCTACAAAAACCTCCCACCCCGGCACTGGCGTCAGGTCTTCGCCGCCCGCCTTGCCCTCGACGGTGCCGCCGCCGCCCGCGCCCTCGCCGCCGGGCGCCCGGGCGAAGCCGCCGCTATCGCCCGCGCCTACCGCGACGCCCACCACCTGAGCAAACACTACGCGGACCAGCGTCCTTCGGAAAACGAGGCGCCCGTCCTCCCCCCCTATCGCGGCAGCGTCGTCGTCGACTATTTCCTGCGCGGACGCAAGCGCTTCAGCGAGCTACCGGCCGCGCGGTTCAGGCCACCGGAGCCTTCTTCGGCGGCACGAGGGCGACGCTGACGGCCACTAAGACGAGCAGCATCCCGGCGATGGCGAGCGGCCCCGGCACCTCGCCGAAGAAGAAGAAGGCCATGATGGAGGCGCCGACCGGCTCGCTCAGCCCCAGCAGGCCCAGCAGGGCGGCCTTGAAGTAGCGCAGGGCGTAGTTGAACGAGCCATGCCCGAGGAGCTGCGGCCCCAGCGCCATGAGTGCGCACAACCCGTAGAACCCGGCGCTGAACCCGAAAAGCGGCGCCTGCCGCACGAGGGCAATGACGAAGACCGTGAGGCCGGCGACGACGTAAAGCGGAAAGACGTAGGCCAGCCACGATGTTTTCTGCCGTACCACGCGCCCGATGAGCAGGTAGACGCTCACCAGGAGCGACGCTGTGAGGGCCAGTCCGTTGCCCAGCAGCGGCCTCGGCGACGGCCCCGCCGCGCCCGTATCGCCCAGCCCCAGCAGGGCCGCCCCCACCACTGCCACCACGATGGCCGCCACCACGCGCCCCGACAGCTTCTCTTTCAAAAAGAAAAACCCTAGGACAGCCAGGAAGATGGGCGCCGTCGTCACCAGCACGGAAGCGCTGGCGACGGAGGTGTAGTAGAGTGACTCGATCCACGCGACGAAGTGCAGCCCCAGCAGCGCCCCGGCAGCGCCGATCAACACCCAGTCGCGGCGGCCAAAGCACCGCAATTCACTGCCGATCATCGGCAGGGCGACGGGAGCGAGCATGACCGAGGCGAAGAGCGTGCGCCACGCGGCAATGGTCAGCCCCGGCGCCTCCCCCTCCACCTGCACCGCAAACCGGACGAGGATCGGGCTGAGCGCGAAGGAGAGCAGCCCCACCGCGAGCATTGGGTAGACGAAGGCGGGACGATCCGATTGCGGAGTGCGAAATGGCGAAGTCATTCCCGAAGGAATTGCGGAACGCGGAGTAGGTGATTCAGCCACGGCCTGAGCCAGTTCGGGACCGGCTCAGCGGAGGCGATCCATCGAGCGGACGAGTTCGATATCCCGCTCGACGCCCCGGCGGGCGAGGTAAAAGAGCAGGTAGGCGAGGATGGGCAACAGGATCGGGATAAAAGCGACGGGGTCGGCACGCTCGGTTAATACAACCAGCTCGCTCGTCGTGTAGAGGCTGATGTAGAGGAAGGCGGCTAGGAGGAGTGTGCCTACCTGCACGAGCCGCACCACCGTCCGCTGCCGCTTGCGGTCCTTGTAGAGAAAAATGGCGGCGAGGGCGGTGGCGGCGGTGAGGCCGCCGAGAATAAGGAGCCCCGGCCCGAACCAAGCGTAGGTCTCCACCGCCCGGCTCGTCCACAGGCTGTCGAAGAAAAGCATCGCCACCAGCGCGGCGGCGCCCAGGACGAGATAGATGGTTTGGATGCGCTGAATCATACCTGTAAAATTCCAAAATCCAAGGCCCAAATTCCACTGGCGGGTGCAAAGAACCCTGGAATTTAGATACCTCGATCAGATCCCTTTGAAGTGGTTCTCCTTTTTCAATGACGAATGAAGCGCAAGGAATGACGAGTGTTGCAGGAGTCTTCTCCTTCTTCATTCAACAATTCCTTCGGTAACCTTCGGTTTCTTGTTCTTCATGCTACAATCTAAAAAAGTCTCTGGCACAAGGCTTAGGCAGCGACGCGGGAGGCCACCCGGTCGGCCAGGCGGTCGGCGAACTGTCGTGTGGAGCAGGCGCCGCCCACGTCGGCGGTGAGGCAGTCGCCTTCGCGGTATTGCGCGAAAAGCGCCGTGCGGAGGGCATCAGCGGCGGCCGCCTCGCCCAGGTGGCGCAGCATCATCTCGGCAGAGAGGATGAGCGCAGTGGGATTGGCCTTGCCCTGCCCCGCGATGTCCGGCGCGCTGCCATGGACGGCCTCAAAGACGGCGCAGTCATCGCCGATGTTGGCGCCGGCGACGATGCCAAGGCCGCCCACCAGCCCGGCGCACAGGTCGCTCAGGATGTCGCCGAAGAGGTTGGTGGTGACGATGCAGTCGTAGGCCTGGGGCCGCATCACGAGCTGCATACACATGTTGTCGATGATGCGGTCGTTGAACTCGATGTCGGGGTATTCCTCAGAGATCTCCTGCCCCGTGCGCAGGAACAGGCCCGACGAGATCTTCAGGATGTTCGCTTTGTGGGCCAGCGTCACCATCTCCCGGCCCTGCTTGCGGGCGTACTCGAAACAGAAACGGATGATGCGCTCTGTGCCGTGCTTCGTCACGCGGGCGGTGGCGTCGGCGATCTCCAGGCGCTCGTCGTAGGTCTCCATGCCGGAGTAGAGGCCCTCGGTATTCTCCCGGAAGATGATGAGATCGACGTCCTGGAACGGCGTCTTGATGCCGGGGAGGGTCGTGCTGGGGCGGACGTTGGCGTAGAGGTCGAGCTTCTGCCGAAGCTGCACGTTGACGCTCTTAAAGCCCTTCCCTACCGGCGTCGTGATCGGCCCTTTGAGGGCGACTTTGTTCTTGCGAATGGAATCCAGGACGGCCTCGGGGAGGGGTTCGCCCATAGCTTCCACAGCGGCGGTACCCACCTGCTCCTGCCGTTCCCATGCGAATTCGACGCCGGTTGCTTCCAGCACCTGCACCGTCGCCGCGACCACTTCGGGGCCGATGCCGTCGCCGGGCAATAGGGTCACGTTATAGGCCATGTTCGTGCTTTGTGCTTCGTTCTTGGTGCTTCGTTTTTCTCGAACTCCTGACGGCGTCCGTCCTACTCCTTCGCTCCAACTTTATTCCCCCAAAGTACAAAGCACCAAGCACCAAGTACCAAAAGGAAAGCCCCGCCGGGGCAGGGCTTTCCAGGTTTTCACAAGGCAGCGCAGGTTCAATGAGCAATGAGCGATGCGAAAAGTTGCATTGTTAATTGCTCATTGACTTCAGAGCGTGCCCTCGATATCGCGCTTGCTCGAATAGTTGATGCGGAGCGTGCCGGCCTCGCGCAGCTCCTGCTGCACGTCGATCACCTTGCCCATCTCCGAGGACTCATCCACGCGGAGCGAAACGATGAGGCGGGGCTGCTCGGTGAGCTTGTTGTACATGATCGTGCGAACGTTGGTCACCTCATCGACAAGGGCGTCGTCGATCTGGATAGCCGTTTCGCCCACCTGGTTGTTCTGCAGCTTCTTCGGCCCGATGTAGACGTAGGTCACGAGCCGCTTCTGCTCGATCTTCTCAATGGCTTCGGCCTGCGGGAGGATGGTGCGCACCTGCACGGTGGTCTCGCGCAGCACGGTCGTGACCATGAAGAAAATGAGCAGCATGAAGATGATGTCCGGGAGGGACGCCGTCGGGATGGCCGTCTGCGCATTCGCGGCTTTCTTCTTAAAGTGGACCGACATGATTTTTCAGGGTTGTCGCTGCGTGGCGTGCTTGTGATCAGGAAAGCGCGAAGTCGGGACTTCGCCGTTTCCTCGGCGCCTCTTACTGACCCGGATCCGGCTCGGCGAGCGAGATCTGCGCCTTGATCTCCTTGTTGATCTCGTTGTCCTGACCCTCGGCAAGTTGATCCTTATACGCGTTGTAGCTGGCGAAGCCGCGCTGCCGGGCCAACTGGTCCCAGATCTCGAAGTAGCCCATCCACACCTCGTCGAGCGTCTGGATGTAGACGTCGTAGGGCGTCTGCCGGTCGGTCTTGATGGAGACGACGGCTTTGTCCGGGTTCTCGCTGTACTCTTCGCTACAGTTGTACTGGCTCGAAACGCAGTTGAGGACGTGCTTCATCACCTCCGCGCGGATCATATTGATAGCCGAAGGCTCGTCTTCGAGGAGCACCTGCCCCTGCGTGTTGACGAGGATCTTGAGCATGTTCCGATCCTTCACAGGCGGCGGATCCACGTTCTCGTCGAGCTTCGGCGGGAGGGTCATGCCGATGCCGGTGTCGACGTCGATGGTGGTGGTAACGAGGAAGAAGATGAGCAGGAGAAAGGCGATGTCGGCCATCGATGAGGTCGGAATCTCCGCCTCTCTCCGTTGCTTCTTGCTGATGAGTCCGGCCATGGTGGTGCCAGCGGTTTAATCGGTTCGAGGGGCGAGGGCAGGGCTTCAGGCAAAGAGGCCGCGGAGGCCCGACAGCAGCAGGCTGAGGATGGCCAGCCCGGCCATGATAAAGAGCGTCCAGATACCCGCCTCGGCCCAGCTACCCATGACGAAGCCCAGCAGCACGAGAAGCACCGCCGGCAACACGACGATGACGAGGGTGAGGGGGCTGATTTTGCCGTGCATTAAGCTACGGGCGCCGAAGAGCAGGATCACGAGGATGCCCACCCCGGCCAGAATGACGGAGATCCAGATCGCAATCGGTACGAGACCTTCCATGACGTTTTTTCTTTTTAAATGCTTCGGAAGCAGGCGATGGGACGGAGCGCCGCCGCGCCGCCGCCGGAACCGCGCAGGGTTCCGGCGGCGGGCTGCCGGGCTTCTCCTTGCGCGGGGCGCTTAGTCGTTCCGGACGACCTTTACATCGGCCGGGCTCGTCGGCGTGTGGGCCACCGGGCGACCCGCCTGCAACAGCACGAGGGAGTCGATCAGTTCGATGGACGCTTCCTCCATCTCCACCACGATCCGGTCGATCTTGGAGACGATGTAGTTGTAGAAGAACTGGAGGATGATGGCGACGATAAGGCCGAAGGCTGTCGTCAGCAGGGCGATCTTGATACCACCGGCGACGAGGCTCGGCGAGATGTCGCCTGCCGTCTCGATGGCGTCGAAGGCGAAGACCATGCCGATGACCGTGCCGAGGAAGCCGAGCATCGGAGCGGTGGCGATGAAGAGCGAGAGCCACACGAGGCCGCGCTCCAGGAAGCTCATCTCGACCGAACCATAGGAGATGACCGCTTTCTCGACGGCCTCGATGCCTTCGTCGGCGCGGAGCAGGCCGGCCTGGAAGACCGATGCTACCGGCCCGCGCGTGTTGGCGCACACTTCCTCGGCCCGCGAGATGCCGCCCTCTTCGAGCGCCTCTTTCACGTTGAGGATGAACTTGCGCGTGTTGATGTCGGCGCGGTTGAGCGTGATGATGCGCTCGAAGGCGATGGCGAGCCCGAGGATCAAACAGATCAGCACGGGCCACATCCACTCGCCGCCCTGATTAAAATAGTTGACGAGGATGTTGATGGCACCTTCGTCGGCCGCGGCCTCTTGCGGCAATGAGAGAATAAAGCCCAGCAGCTTCATAAGTCAGGACCTCCTGTTCAGTGATGTAAGGTGGTGAGGACGTGGGTGACGTCTGGCGGGGGCGCCTACCGCACCTACGCTCAGGGCAGGCGGGCATGCGGCGCCGGATGGGGTATTTTATCCATTCTACACCGCATTGTCAATGCAAACCTCAACTACGCGTCAGATTGCCTACTCAGGGGGGGACACTTTAAACTGCCCTAAGTTGCTGTTATAACAGGGCCGTAACATTCGGGGCGGGCAAAAAAAAGTGTGGGGGCGAAGCCGAACGTTCGGCCTCGCCCCCACACAAGAGGCTGGCAAAGATTATAAGGTCACGGTTTTCAGGTTACGGTTCTCTTCGATCCCCCGTAAACCCTCAGCCGAATCTCAGTCCGCGGCCAGCTTCTCTGCGCTGTCCCAGCGGTTCATCGCTTCTCGGATGACGTTATCGACCGTGTGGTAGATGGGCAGTTCGTAGCGGCGGCCATAGAGGCGGCGGGCGAAGCGGCCCTTCAGCATCGTCTTGATGAGGGCCTTGTCGGCCTGCACCTCGGCGCGGGTGAAGACCGGGTCCTCCTCGTCGCTCACCTCGGGCTTCGGCCCCGTCACCACGTCAAGCCCTTCCTGCTCGGCGAACGCGATGAAGTCTTCGAAGAGCGCATCGCTGATTTCGTAATCGCGAATGAACGTTTCGGGCTTGCCCTCCCACTGATCGCGGAACCCGTTATCATTGCGGTCCAGCCAGCCCCGCGCGAACGTCTGTTCGAGGTTTTTGGCGAGGACGGTCTTGACGAAATCGGAGAGCGAGTCCGGTAGGACGATGTAATCTGGCAGGATGCCGCCACCGCCGACGACGGTGCGCCCGCCGTCCGTCTCGTACTTGAGCGAATCGGGCACCTCACTCAGCAGTTCTTCGAGGC
>JAHEMB010000147.1 GCA_024643915.1 Rhodothermaceae bacterium
CCCAGGTCGGGCGCGGCGCGGCGGAGCGTGTGCCAGTCGAGGTCAACGTCCACTTCCGTTTCGATGGTGACGAGTTGTTTGCTCAGGAGGGCGTCGGCGCGGTGGTTGGCCAAGCCCTCCTTCGCGCGCTTGCCTTTCACCTCGTCGGCGTGCGCCAGCAGGTTTTCCACGGTCGCATACTCCTGCAACAGCTTCATCGCCGTCTTCTCGCCAATGCCGGGCACGCCGGGGACGTTGTCGCTCGCGTCGCCCATGAGGGCCAACATGTCGATGAATTGAGGCGGTTCGAGGCCATACTTCTCCCTGAAGGTCTCCTCCGTGATGGGGTCGAACTCCTCGCCCCGGTGCGCCGGGCGGCAGATGGAGATGCGCGGGCTGAGGAGCTGCTGAAAATCCTTGTCGGGGGAAACGATGATAACGTTGGCGCCGTCGGCCTCGGCCTGCCGGGCGAGCGTGCCGATGACGTCGTCCGCTTCCACCCCTCCCACCTCGATCACGGGAATATCGAGCGCCTCGACGATCTCCTTGATAAACGGGAGGTTCTTTAGCAGGTCGTCGGGCGGGGGATCGCGGTGAGCTTTGTAATCATCGTAGAGCTCGTCGCGGAAGGTGCCGCCTGGGCCCATCACGTCGAAGACGACGGCCATGTGATCCATGCCGTGCTCCTCGATCAACTTGAGGAGCGACGCCGTAAAACCGTACGACGCCGACGTGTTCATCCCCTTTTTGTTGATGAGCGGGCGGCTGATAAAAATGAAATGCGCGCGGTAAGCGAGCGCCATCGCGTCGAGCAGGTACAGGCGCTTGGCCTCACCGTTCTGCTTCTCGGGCATCTTGTTTCTGCGTTAACTTTTTCTTCTCTACCGGCGCCGTCACGCGCTTGAGCAGCGTCCGGTCCGACTGATAGGAGAGTTTGGAGAACGCCTCGCGGACGGGGACCCAGCGGACCTCGTCCACTTCGCGCGGATCATGGCGGCCCGCTTTGCGAACGGGTTCGAGCAGGTACCACTCTACCGTCTTATGGATGCGGACGGTGTCGCGGCGGAAGCGGTAGGTGGTAGTGGGCAGGCGGCGCTTGAGGCGGCAGGAGTAGCCAGTCTCCTCGCGCACCTCACGCAGCGCCGCCTCCAGTGCCTCCTCGCCCGGCTCGATCCGCCCTTTCGGAAGCGTCCACACGCTCTTCCCGCGCATCGTCCGCGTGCGGATCAACAGCACCCTCCCCCGCTCCATCACCAAGCCGCCCGCAGAATGTTGCTCTTCGATGCGACTCATGTTGGCGTGGTCGTAGGAAGGCCCTGTGAGGAAATAAGCTCCAAACTGCAAGCTCCAGATTACAAGGGAGCTGAAAGAAGCTTTGGGATTTGGAGCTTATCTGAGGGGGTGTCTATGCGAAGACGACGGTCTTGTTCTCGTGAACGATGACGCGGTCCTCAAGGTGCCAGCGCACCGCCCGCGCCAGCACTGTCCGCTCAATATCCTGCCCCAGTTCCTTGAGGGTCTGGACGGAGTGCCGGTGCGAGACATGGCGCACATCCTGGTCGATGATCGGCCCCTCGTCGAGGTCCGCCGTGACGTAATGAGCGGTTGCGCCGATGAGCTTGACGCCCCGCTCATAGGCCTGCCGGTACGGGTCGGCGCCGACGAAGGCGGGCAGGAAAGAGTGATGGATATTGATGATCCGGTTGGGGTAGCGCCCAACGAACGCTTCGCTCAGGATCTGCATGTAGCGCGCCAGCACGACCAGGTCGGCCTGCCCGTCGAGGAGGTCGAGCATGCGGGCCTCGGCCTCGGGCTTCGTCTCGCGCGTGACGGGCACGTAATGGAAGGGCACGCCGAAGCGCTCCACGGCCTCCCGCAAATCCGCGTGGTTGCTGATGACCATCGTAACCCTCGCCGGCAACTCGCCGCGCAGCCAGCGCCACAGGACCTCCAGCAAGGCGTGGTCGTATTTCGAGACGAGGAGGGCCACCGCTTTCTCTTCGGCGGCGTAGCTCATGCGCCAGGCCATGTCGTAACGTTTCGCCACCGCGTCGGCGAAGGCGCGCTCCAGCACGGGCCGCGAAAGGTCGAGGTGGGGCGTCTGAAACTCCAGACGCATGAAGAAGACGCCGCCCTCAGGATCGGTCGAGTATTGATCGAGCGCGTTGATGTTAGCGCCGTGGTTGTAAAGAAAGTTGGAAACGGCGGCCACGATGCCGGGACGGTCGGCGCATCGGATGAGCAGGCGGGCAGTGGTTTCACGGGCGTCCGTCATAACAAAGGAACCGGGCAGCGCATCAGGGGGTCAGTTGAAGCTTCGCGTAAGGTAGGCATTTTCCTCTTGTCGATGCATTCACAGAATCAGGCGCCCCCTGTGGCGTGGAAGGACGCAGCCATCGATGGCTGCGCCCTCCGCCCCCTCAAGAAATTCAGCGACGAACGCGGCTGGCTGGCTGAGTTTTTCCGCGAGGACGAACTGCCCGCCGCCCTCCACCCGGCGATGGGCTATCTCTCCCTGACGCACCCCGGCGTGGCCCGCGGCCCGCACGAACACGTCGACCAAACTGACCTTTTCGTCTTTTTCTCCGGCACGTTCCGCCTCTATCTGTGGGACGCCCGCGAAGGCTCCGCGACGCAGGGCCACCGGCAGATGGTGGAGCTGGGCGAGGCCACACCCGCCATCGTCCTCGTGCCGCCGGGCGTGGTGCATGCTTACCGCAACGTCGGCGACGCGGACGCCCTGATCATCAACTGCCCCAACCGCCTTTACGCAGGCGAGGGCAAGCAGGAGCCTGTCGATGAGATCCGCCACGAGGACCACCCCGACTCGCCTTTCGTGATGGGCTGACTGGCCAAGCTGAACGGGCGAAGGCGCGCGCGCTCACGCCCACACTTTCACACGCAAATGAAGCTGCTCCTTTTCGACATCGACGGGACGCTGCTGCGGGTGAACGGGCGGGGGCGTGAGGTGATTGAGGACGCCCTGGCGCAACGCTTCGGAAAGGCTTTTACGACCCACGGCGTTGGCTTTTCGGGTCGGACGGACCCGCAGATCTTTCGCGACGTGCTGTTGCTGAACGGCTTCACAGACGAGGAGGCAACCTCCCTCCTGCCCGACGCGCTTGACGCCTACGCCGGCCTGCTTCCCGGCGTGCTGCGGCCCGCGCATGTGGCCCTCCTACCTGGTGTGCAGGCCCTTCTGGTGCATCTCCACCGGCGCAACGATGTGCAGCTCGGCTTAGTCACGGGTAACTTGGAGCCGACGGCCTACTTGAAGCTGCACCTGGCGGGGCTGGCCGACTTCTTTCCCCTCGGCGCCTATGGCAGTGACCACGCCGACCGCAACCGGCTACCTGAGGTGGCCCTGGCCCGTGCCCGGCAATTCACCGGACGCCGCCTGGACGGACAAGACGTGGTGATTATCGGTGACACGGAGCACGACATCGCCTGTGGGCGAGGCCTCGGGGCGTTCTCCGTCGGTGTCTGTACGGGCCATTACGCCCGCGCCGACCTCGCTGCCTGCGCCCCCGATCTGCTCCTCGACGACCTGACAGATGTGGCAGGCTTCCTGAGCGCCGTCTTAGACCGTCCTTAGCGGGAGGCGCGCTGTGCTCGGACGCGGTCGAAGTATTTCTGCTGTGGTGTTCCGGCCGGTACGTCGTACGGATGCGCCGGCAAATCGGCCCGCGTGAGCACCGGATACCGCTTCTTGAACTCGAACGGCGACGGGTGAGCCTCCGGCTCAGACCCGATGACGAGCACCGTGGTGCCCGGCTTCTTCGGGATCGTCACGCCCATCGACCCCACCCCCGAACCGGCCCCCGTCACCCAGGAATCGGCCCAGCCATAGATCCACTGGGCATCGGCATCGACAAGGCGGACGCAGCCGTGGCTCGTCGGGCCACCCGTCGGCATGGGATACTGGTGGACGTGCATGCCGCGCTCGTTGTGGAAGTTGAACACCCAGCGCATTTCCCACGGCTCGCCTGGCGGGCTGAGGGAGGAGACGCGGAACTCGGTTTTCCAGTTGAAATTGTAGCGCCCGTTCGGCGTCGGCGTCTCTTTAGGGTTGCCCGTATTGACAATGCCCCACCGCTCTAGCTTCCCATTCTGGTAGGCCGCAAACGCCTGCTGCGTCTTGTCGATGATGAAGAGCTTGTCGAAGTCGCGGGCGCCGGGGTAGTAGCGGGGGAAGGGCGAATAGGCGCGCAAGTCGAGGTCGAACTGGGTGGGCACCACGATGGTGTCGCCCACCTGCATGTTCTGGATCAGCTTGCGGTTGATGAGGTTGACGAGCTTGGCCCGCTCCTTCCCCTTCTCCACGTCCCCTTCGCCAATGAAGTGGTAGAGGTTATTGCGCGCGAGGACGCTGTTGTCGCGGCTGCTGTAGAGGACGTAGTATTCGTAATAGACTTCGGGAATCTCATCCAGATTCTCGGTGCGGCGGTTCAGGACGCGCTCTAGCTCCTCCTGGTCGATGTAGCTCTGCGCCGACACGGGCAGAACCGCTCCCAGGGATACGAGCAGGGCCAAAAAGGCTCCTCCAGCACGTAGCAAAGTCATGGCTTTCATTGTCTGTTATAAACGTTCGCGTCCAGATCGGACCACGTCATCAGGCTGGCTCATACCACGAAAATTCGCCTCTTCGGTTTCCGCGAAGCCCGTGTTTTTGCCGTCTATAGGATCTCGGCGGTAGCGAATTACGACTTAGACACAGTAGCGAACCACTAAGTTACGGCACCGGTCACTCCGTTGCCCCGGTCTTCTTCCGGTTTCGACGGTTTTTCCTCCCCCGCAGTGTCCCCCGCATAGGCGATGGCCAGGAAGTGGCCGGCGCGCTCAATGAACCGGGCCTGCCATGCTGCCCCTCCGTCCGGATGCACGAAGGCGATGCCGTCGCCCGCCTCGATTTCCAGGCGCAGCTTTTTCGGAGAGAGGCGAAAGCCGGTGCGCAGGCCCTTCAGGGTGGCCTCCTTGAGCGTCCAGCACAGGATGAGGGCGTGGGTTTGCTCGAAAGGGAGCGTGTCGAGGAGGTGATGCTCGTCGGGATGCAGCAAGAAACGAGGCAGGCCGGGGTGGCGCGGCTGGATGGTCTCCAGGTCAACGCCCACGGGCCGGCGGGCGATGGCGGCCACAGCGTGCGGGCCGGCGTGCGTAATGGAGAGCGAGATATCGCAGCCAAGGGCTTCCACACAGCCGTCGTTGGCCACGCGCAAGACCACCTCTGTCGGCGCCGCGCCCAGCCGCTCGGCCAGCAGCGTCCGCGCCGCCGCCCGCCCCAGGACGAACTCGCGCCGCCGTTTCGCCAGCCCGAACGACTGCAGCCGCTTCCGCTCCTCCGCAGAGAGCAGTGCCTCCCACGCTGCCGCCTGCGCCGCGTCGTAGGTCAGCCAGTGATAGGCGATGTCGTCGGGCAGTTTCATCGGGTAGTGATATACAAAAAGGGCGGCAGGTTGCCCTACCGCCCGGAATTATCGCGGAAAAGCGTGAGAAGTTAGCCTTTCGCGTTGCGGTAGTTCTTGGCTACCTCGTCCCAGTTCACCACGTTCCACCAGGCGTCGAGGTAGTCGCCGCGCTTGTTCTGGTACTTGAGGTAGTAAGCATGCTCCCACACGTCCACGCCTAGAATCGGCGTGTCCCCTTTCATGTAAGGGCTGTCCTGGTTGGGCGTCGAATACACTTTGAGGTTGCCGCTGCCGTCCACCACGAGCCAGCCCCAGCCACTGCCGAACTGCCCGGAGGCGGCGCTGGAGAGTTTTTCTTTGAAGGCGTCGAAGGAGCCAAACGCGGCATCGATGGCGTGGGCCAAATCGCCGCTCGGCTTGCCACCGCCATCGGGCGACATGGCGCGCCAGAAGAGGCTGTGGTTGGCATAGCCGCCGCCGTTGTTGCGCACCGCCGTGCGCTTGCCCTCGGGCACCCTGTCGATGTTGCGCAGGATATCCTCAATGGACTTGTCCGCCCACTCGGTGCCTTCCACGGCGGCGTTGAGCTTGTCCGTATAGCCCTGATGGTGCTTGTCGTGGTGCACCCGCATCGTTTTCTCGTCGATGCTCGGTTCCAGGGCATCGTAATCGTAGGAGAGATCGGGAAGTTGGAAAGCCATATTTCCTCCTTTCGTTTCAGGTGATAAAAGGGATCCGGCCGGGAAAACACGGCCAGGAAGCGTATATTGCAACGAGGCGCACGGGGGATATGTTTTCCTGACAACCCGTGCCGAGCCTCCGGCAATAGGGCCATCTTGCTCATTTTGCGAGAGATAGCGAGCCTCACCCCATTGTTACGTTTTCGTCTCTCGCTGTCAGGGCGCAATGACCGCTCCGACCCTTTCCGTGCGCGAGCGAAGGCGGCACGGCGCCGGGAGGCGCGACAATTTCGTGAGGAAGCTGTAAAGCCCTTGCCCAAGAACGCCGCATCGTGCATCTTCCGAGAACGCGCTGCCGCCCGTTCGTGCCTGATAGCACTTCCCGAACATCCCTGACCCAAGCTGAGACGCCCCGATGCAAGCTGCCAAAATCTCCCTCAACGGCCAGGAGTACGAACTCCCCATCACCACCGGCTCCGAAAACGAAGCCGGCATTGACATCAGTTCCCTGCGCAAGCAAAGCGGCGCTATCACCTACGATCCCGGCTACGGCAACACGGGCTCGTGCCAGAGTTCAATCACCTTCATCGACGGCGAGAAGGGCATCCTGAGCTACCGGGGGTATCCCATCGAAGTGTTGGCCGAGCATTCTTCTTTCATCGAGGTCTCGTACCTGCTCATCTTCGGGGAGCTGCCCACGCGCGACGAACTCGACAACTTCCGGCACAAGCTGACCTATCACAGCTTGCTGCACGAGGACATGAAGAAGTTCTTCGAGGGCTACCCGCCCAGCGCCCACCCGATGACCGTCCTCTCAGCGATGGTGGCCTCCCTCGGCACCTATTACCCCGAGTCCGGCGCCGCCGAGCAGATCAGCCTCAACATCATCCGGCTGCTGGCAAAGCTCAAGACGCTTGCGGCGTTCTCTTTCAAGAAATCCATCGGGCAGGCGTACGTCTACCCGCAAAATCATCTGGGTTATACCGCCGACTTCCTCCACATGATGTTCGCCGTGCCCTCGGAGGACTACGAGGTGTCGCCGGAGTTGGAGCACGCCCTGGACTTGCTGCTCATCCTCCACGCCGACCACGAGCAGAATTGCAGCACCTCTACCGTGCGCATGGTGGGCAGCAGCGGCGCCAACCTCTTCGCGTCCATCTCAGCAGGCATCAGTGCCCTCTCCGGTCCGCTCCATGGCGGCGCCAACCAGAAGGTCATTCAAATGCTCGAACAGATCCGCGACGCAGGCGGCAACTACCAGAAGTTCGTAGAGAAGGCAAAGGACAAGGACGACCCGTTCCGCCTTTTCGGCTTCGGCCACCGTGTCTACAAAAACTTCGATCCGCGCGCCCGCATCATCAAAGGCTCCGTGGACCGCGTGCTCGATGAACTGGGCATCGACGACCCCCTCCTGAACATCGCCCGCCGTCTCGAAGAGGCCGCCCTG
>JAHEMB010000148.1 GCA_024643915.1 Rhodothermaceae bacterium
GAACAACGGCTATTTCCCGAACGAGCTGCAGTTCGAGCGCATCAACGCGGACGGGCGCGGCGTAGGCACCTCCATCCTGCGCGACGCCGACAACTTCAACACGAACTGGCGGGCCCTCCTCGTCCACACCTACAGCGTGCCGGGCAACCTCTCGCTCACCACGCAAGGCGGACTGACGGGCGCCAACTTCGACCAGGACGCGATTTTGCTAACAGCGGACGGCCTCATCCCCGGCCAGAGCAACATCGACCAGGCGGCGGCGCTCAATCGGGAGCAGACGATCCAGTTCCAGAAAGACCGCTCCTTCTTCGTGCAGGAAGAAGCGAATTTCAACGACCAGGTCATCCTGACTGCCGGATTGCGCGGCGACAAGAGCACGATCAACGGCGACATCGACACTTTCAACCTTTTTCCGAAGCTGTCGGCGGCGGTCAACGTGACCAACTTCAGCTTCTGGACAGCGGAGGCGTTCGACCAGCTCAAGCTGCGCGTGGCGTGGGGGCAGACGGGTAACATCGCCCGGTTCGGCACCAAGTACACCTCCTTCAACCCCGTCGCCATCGGCGGGGCAGCAGGCACGCTCATCGACCGGCGGCGTGGCTTCGACAAGGTGGAGCCCGAACGCCAAACCGAACTCGAAGGCGGCCTCGACGTAGCGGTCTACGACGGGCGGGCCAGCCTCGAATTCACGGCCTACCGTAAGGTGGTGAAGGACATGCTGCTCGAACGCGAGGTGGAGCCCTCCACCGGCTTTGGGCTGGAAACCTTCAACGGCGGCGAGCTGGTGAACACCGGCTTCGAAGTGGGGCTGACCCTCCTGCCGGTCAACAACCGCACCCTGCGCTGGCTTTCCCGCACAAGCTTCTGGACGAACTCGGCCGAAGTGACCGAGCTGCCCGTGCCCGCCTTCCGCGCCATCGGCGGCGGCTTCGGCTCCACCCTCGGCGAAATCCGTATCGAGGAAGGCAAGAGCCCCACACAGATCGTCGGCATCGACGACACCGACGGCGACGGTACGGCAGACGGCACGTTCCAACTCGGCGACACGGCGCCGGACTTCCAGATGTCGTTCTTCAACGAGTTCACCGTTTATCGCAACTTCAGCTTCACGCTTTTCGCGCACTGGAAGCAGGGCGGCGAGAACCTGAACCTGACCGAACTGCTGACCGATCTCTTCGGCACCAGCCCGGACTTCGGCGACGACGAGGATGGGGACGGCGTTTCAAACGGCAATCAGCGTCTGGGGCAACTCGGCGTCTCGGCGAAGCCCTTCGTGCAGGAGGCCGGCTATTTCCGCATCCGGGAGATTGGAGTGTACTACACGGTACCTCAGGAACAGCTTCAGAGCTTGCTCGGCGAAAACGTGCGGGGCATCCGGCTGGGCGTCTCGGCGAAGAACCCGTTCCTGTGGTCGCCCTACAAGAGCTACGACCCGGAGGTGAACAACTTCGCCACGGTGCCGGTCTCGGACGGCGTGGAGGTGACCCCCTTCCCGTCGTCGCGCAGCCTCATGTTCCACGTCGGCGTGAGCCTGTGAGACGGCTTGACGAATAAAGCTTGGATGAGAGGAGGAATGGAGGATGCATCTTCCTGAACTTCGTCGCCTCTCGCCGACCTGTTTCAACTTGTAAACAGCTTAAGAGATTGATCCCATGAGAAAGCTCTTCTTTACCCTCATGCTGGCCGCCGGCCTCATCGGGTGCGACTTCATCGAACTCGACGATGCGCCCGATCCGAACGGCCCGAGCCTCGAAGACATTTCCACCAATCCGACCGCCGACAAAGTCGCCAACCTCGCCGTGGGCGTGGAGGCGAGCGCACGGGACGAACTCAACACGTATTACGTGGACGTGAGCATGATCGGACGCGAGGCCTGGCGCTTCTCCGCCGCCGACCCGCGCTTCACGGGCGACCTGCTCGGACGCGGCACCTCCGTCCTCGACGACAACACGTTCTACATTACCCGACCGTGGGGCGCGCGTTACCGCACCATCCGCAACGCCAACATCCTGATAGAGGCGGTGGACGGCGTGGTGGCTTTTTCGGACGCTGAAAAGCGGGCCGTGAAAGGCTACGCCAAGACGATAGTTGCCTATCAGCTTCTCATGAACTTGAACCTGACCTACGACAACGGAATCCGCGTTGACGTGGCCGGGGACGAGCCGGGGCCGGTCCTCGGTCGCGCCGAAGCACTCGCCGCCATCGCCGCGATGCTGGACGAGGCCGCCGCCGACCTGGGCGCGGGCGGCGACAGCTTCCCCTTCCCGCTCTCGAGCGGCTTCGACGGGTTCGGCACGCCAGCCACGTTCCGCACGTTTAATCGGGCGCTGGCGGCACGCGTGGCCGTCTATCGTCAAAACTGGCAGGAGGCGCTAGGCATCCTCCCCAACACCTTCCTCAGCCCCGGCGACCCGCTCACCGAGGGGGTCTACCATGTCTTCTCGCAGCAACCGGGCGACCTGGTGAACTCGTTTTTCTTCAACCCGGACGCCCCTGCGGGCGATGCCCTTGTGGCGCACCCCAGCTTCGCAGCGGACATTGATAGCGGTGACAACCGCATCTCGAAAATCTTCGACCGCACGGAGCCGGCCACCCTCGACGGGCTGACGTCGGACTTCGGCGTCTTCGTCTACAAGACCGCCACCGACCCCATTCCGATCATCCGCGTGGCCGAGCTGCTGCTAATCCGCGCCGAGGCGCGTATTCAAACGGGTGACCTAGCGGGCGCTGTGGAGGACCTCAATCGCATCCGCACCGCTGCCGGACTCGACCTCTACACCGGCGAGGTCGCTCAAGCTGCACTCATTGATGAGATGCTGAAGCAGCGCCGCTTCGAACTCTACGGTGAGGGTCACCGCTGGATCGACCTGCGCCGCTATGGCCGCCTCAGCGAACTCCCCCTCGATCGCGCCGAGGATGACGTGTGGCAGCAATTCCCCATCCCGAGCACGGAAAACGTATAAACAGAGCGCAGAGAGCAGACAAGAAAAGGGTAGGAGGTCTCGCCTCCTACCCTTTTCCCCTTTAAGCATCCGGGCGCTTACTTCAACAGCGTCATCGTCCGTACCATCGAGTGCGAGGCAGCGTCCAGGCGATAGAGATACAGGCCGCTCGGGAGGCCATCCGCCTCGAACGTCGCGGTGTGCATCCCGGCAGGCAACGCACGATCGACAAGCAAAGCTACCTCACGGCCCAGCAGATCAAAGACGGCCAGCTTGACGGGGCCAGGCGCCGGCAGGCCGAAGGTGATGGTCGTCTGCGGATTGAACGGGTTAGGATAGTTCTCGGAGAGGAGGTAGTGGGCCGGAAGGCCAATGTCCGGATCCTCTGCCGCCACACTCATCACTGTGCTGAAACGGCCAGGGGCGGACCAGTCGCTCGTACCGAGGCTGTTCTGACCGCGCACGCGCCAGAAGTAGGTCGTGCTGCCAGCCAGCCCCTCAATCGTCAGGGCGGTGTCAGCGAGGGCCACTTCGTGGGCGACGAGCGTAGAAAAGTCCGCCGCCCAGGAAAGCTGCACCTCGTAGGCATCGGCGGCGACGGCCTGCCAGGTCAGCGTGACAACATCGCCGATGCCGGTGGCGCCGTCGGCAGGCGCGGCGAGGCTCGGGGTGCCCGGCGGGGACGCTACCGTCGTGAACGAAGCGGGCGGCGCCCATTCCGTCGCCTCTCCCTCGACGACCGTGCGGACGCTCCAGGTGTAATCGGTGCCGGGCTGCAAGAGCCCCGTAGGCACCTTGAAAGAGGTGCTTGTCACCGTGGTATCCAGCACCACCTCCCCGTGCTTTGAAGCCACCCCGGAACCGGTGGTGAGTTGGAAGTTGTAGCCGGCGGCCCCTTCCTCTTGCTTCCACTCGAACGACGCCTCAACACTCACATTCTCCGTCCCATCCTGCGGCTCGTAGAGCGCCTCCTCCGCGACGGTCAGCGTAAAGGACCATTCGGTGGCATCGGTGCCGTCGCTCACGGCGAAAGTCACCGCGTGCGTCCCGACATCCGACGGCTCCGGTTCCCCTCGCAACTGATGGCCGTCGAAGTGAAGGAAGACCGGCGCGGTGCGGAGTTCGAAGGAGAGGTCATCGCCGTCTACGTCCTCCGCATCAACAGAATAGACGTAGGCGCGCCCTTCGACGGCGTGCGTGGCGGGGGCGTTGGTGATGGCCGGGGCATCGTTGACAGCCTCCACGTTGAGGGAGACGTCGATCGATTCGCCACTTCCCGCGTCATGAATGAGACGGTAGCGGAAGCCGTCCTCGCCGTTGAAATCAGGCGCGGGAGCGAATGTAAAGGACCCGTCAGCGTTGAGCGTTACCTCGCCATGCTTGGCCTGCGCAGTAAGAATCACTGAGACCGGCAAGTCGTCAGGGTTAACATCGTTGGCGAGCAGACCGGCTTCCGCGGCGACGACGAGGGCCTGGTCCTCCCTGCCGGCATAGAAATCGGCCGTCGCGAAAGGCACGTCTAGCACGGGCTCTATCGTGAGATGTACCGTGGCGGGCTGCGACGTGGTGTAGGTGAAAGTAGCGAAGGCCACGACGATCCCGGTAACGTTGATCTCAACGTTAATGTCCTCCTCAGGAATCACGATCGTTTCAGAGAACCGAATGGGGAGTTCCAGACGTGCGCTGCCGCTCGCAGCCGTCAACTTTCCGTCGAAGGTAAAAGGAACGCTAAAGTCTACCGGCTGCGTTTGCGACTCGATTTCCTCGGCGATACTGCCGGAGGCTTCGAGGTAGGCCGTGCCAGTAAGCCGGAGCATGTTGCCGGCCTGCCGGAAGACGCCTCCCCGGACGCTCGCCCCGGCGCCGTGGCTGTCCATAGTCATGACAACCGGCGAAGCAGTAAGGGTAGCGCCACCAAGACCGGGAATATTCACGGACATCACCAGTGGCGCGGCAGCATTCACGTTCAGTTCGCTGATCGCAACGTGCGTGAAGGGATCAACAACGCTGTCACCGCCCAGGTCTACTTCCGCAGTGAGTGTACCGCCGAGGGGCACCGTGTCTTGCTCGGAGAGGCTAATGCTCCCTGCCGACAGCCTGGCTTCTAGCGTTATGGAAGATTGCGATGGATCGATGGTGAACCCTGCCGGGGACGGCAAAGCCATGGCCGAGGCCGCGTACGTGAAGGCGTCGGCTCCGTTGAAATTGGCTTTCGGGGTATAGACAAAAGCACCGTCTTGCGACAGCGTCACGACGCCATGGCTCGGCCCGGAAAGGAGCCCTGCGCCGTGGGCGTTCAGGTCGTTCCCCAGCACCCCGGGTGTACTGATTTCGAGGGTAGCGTCCTCGGCTCCTGTGTAGGTGTCCTCTTGCGCCGTCTGGGCATGCAGCGTAGCGGGCCATCCGACGAGTACGAGCAAAAGGGCCCAAAGAAAGAGGCTAAGGGGGCGATGGGAGTGAATAGCGATAGGCATGCGACCTCCTCTAGTCTGGGCGGAAAATATGGCGGGCATGAAGATAATCGGCCCGGGGCCCAGCAACTTAAATCCGCCGCATGCTATCGAGTAATTCAGAGGTCGAGCGCTTGATTGCGGTGAAACGTGGGTAACGGTCTCAGGGGAACGGGCACGCGCCCTGCCGCTTTTTCGTATGGTGCAGGAAGCATCATTCAGAGAGGGCTCGCACCGTCTCTTCCCCGTTCCCCTCCTCTTTTCACCTTATCCGTTACCCGCGTGGAAAACCCGAGAAAGGTCAAGATCCTATTCGTCTGCCTGGGCAACATCTGCCGCAGCCCGCTCGCCGAAAACATTTTCCGCCGGCAGGTGCGCGCGGCGAGGCTGGAGGAGTATTTCGAGATCGACTCGGCGGGTACGGGGAACTGGCACGTGGGCGAGCCGCCCGACCAACGCATGACGCAGACGGCCCGGGGCCGTGGCCTCGCACTCGAAGGCGCCGCCCGCCAGTTTGCCGCCCGCGACCTCAGCCATTATGACCACGTCTTCGTGATGGACAAGAACAACCTCCACGACGTCCTCTACTTCGACCAAGAGGAGCGACACAACGGCAAGGTCCGTCTCTTTCGCGAGTTTGACCCCAAGCCGGATGACTTCCAGGTGCCCGATCCGTACTACGGCGGCACAGAGGGCTTTGAGAACGTCTACGACATCGTCGAGCGTACGTCGAAGCGCTTGCTGGACCGGCTCATCGAGGAATACGACCTGGATGCAGAAATCAAGGAGAGGACGACACGAACACGTAGCGCGACTGACGCTAGTAATGGAGGAAGGGACGAGCACCACGCCTAAATGTTGGCTCCTTTCTTCCTTAGGCGATGCTTCCTCAGTTTATTCAAAACGAACTTGGTCAATACCTGCCCGGCCCTATCAGCGGATGGACGCCGGTGGGCGGCGGGTGCATCGCGAATGCGTGCAGAATCGAGGCGAGCGGGCAGTCTTTCTTTCTGAAATGGAGCGAGGGCGCAGCGGCCCGGACCTTCCCGGCGGAGGCAGCAGGCTTGCGGGCCCTCGCGGAGGCACAGAGTCCTCTGGTCCTCCCGAAAGTGCAGGCCCTTCAAAAGGGAAACGGCGGGGCTGGCTTCTTGCTGATGGAGTGGATCGAATCCGGGGGCGCGCCGCGAGATTTCTGGGAACGCTTCGGGCGCGGGCTGGCTGAACTCCACCATCACATAGCTGAACGCTACGGCTTCGAGGCAGATAACTTCATCGGCCGCCTGCCGCAGCAAAACGGCTGGAAGGCGGAGTGGCCGGCCTTTTTCCGCGAATGTCGACTTACGCCGCAGGTAGAGATGGCGCGTGACCGGGGCCGCTGGCAGGCCGCCTGGGATGGGGCGCTCGACCACCTCTTCGCCCGCCTTGACACGCTGCTGCCAGTCCGTCCGCCGGCCTCCATCCTGCACGGGGATCTGTGGAGTGGTAACTTCCTGGTCGATTCCTCGGGCCGCGCTACCCTCTTCGATCCAGCCGCCTACTTCGGCCACCGGGAGGCGGATCTCGCCCTGACAGAACTTTTCGGCGGTTTCGAGGAACGCTTCTACGCTGCTTACCACGAGGCCTGGCCGCTGGAGGCCGGTTACGACGAGCGGCGGGAGGTCTACAACCTGTACCACCTGGTCAACCACCTCAACCATTTCGGCGGCAGCTATGCCGGCTCGGTGGCCCGCACCCTGTACCGCTTCGGCTGAGCAGCTTACTTGATGACGGTGAAGAGACGACTGAAGCGCGGCAGGTTGGCGGCAGCATCCCACGAGAAGTAGATGAGCATGGCCTTGCCGACGATGTGATCCATCGGCACGAAGCCCCAGAAACGGCTGTCCTCCGAGTTGTCCCGGTTGTCGCCCATCACAAAGTAGTAATCCTGCGCGAAGGTGTAGGTGGTGGTGCGCTGGCCATCGATCTCGTACGAATTCTCGCCCAGCCGGCGGGCGGTGTGACCCTCGTACCGGGTGATGACCGGCTCGAAGACGGGCCAGTTGGCGTCGTTGAGGGTAACAGTGGCAGCCTTCCTCGGGATCTTGAACGAACTGAACCCTGAGGGAGGCATAGGTCGT